>JAUVBS010000323.1 GCA_030591105.1 bacterium
CGATGGAGAGACTCCAGTCGATACCGTATTTCTCCCGCTCCAACGAAGTTGCTGCGATATAGGCATTCTGGCCGACGATATAGAAAACGACTGTCAGCCAGAAGATGATGGTCCAGGCGACGAAGTACTTCTTTACATCCCATTTCATGAACCTGGCGCCGGTACAGGTCGCCGCCGTGAAAATGACATAGCTCAGGATGAGAGATGCGCCCGGGCTCAACAGTTCCTTGTGAGAGGCCTGAAATGCTTTGGTGATGTCGACCCATTTGGAGAATTTGACTATCCAGCCAGTCAAGTCGATACCGGTCGCCGCTGCCACGATACCGGGTAAGACAAAGAGCAATCCGATCCAGACAGCCCACCAATCCTCTGTGCTGGCCATGCCCGAGTACCATTTTCTGTGTTCAGCCATCAGAGGGACCCCAGGATGAAAATGTGTACCACAATTGCCAAGACGATCAGTGCTGCGATGCCTCCGATCACGGAGTAGGTAACCAGCTTGGTCTCGATGGGTAGCCAGGGTTCCTCGGCCTCTGCTGCGGGCTCGACAATAAATCCATCCGTCGTGGGTGTTTGCCTGTCCATCTTACCGAGCGGCCCGCGGCGTTCTCTTGATTCCTGGCTGAGCTGTTCTTTGGCTCTGTCTTCATCGCTCATTTTACCGGGCCCCTCGAGTTGAAGAAATAATTGGGCATCCTTCATACAGGGCAATAACCAGTCTCTCGTCCCTCGCAAACGTTATGGACCCGCGGTTCGGCAGCTGTAAAACCTCCCGGGGGGCCCTCGGGAATCCCGCGGTTCGGCAGCTGCAAAAACCCCCGGGGGGTTCCCGATAGCCCCGGCCACACCGCCGGGGGATCCAGCCACACCGGTACCACCAATTTATTCTGCTAGGAGACTATCACGACGGTCAGAACGGGGCGAGTTTTTCGACAGCCCGCCAGAGTGTTGTCCGGGAGAATTTGATCTGGGTTGAATCGTGCGGGTTAACCGAATCGTGCGGGCTAACCGAATCGTGCGGGCTAGCCGAACCGTCCGGTGATGTAGTCCTCGGTTTCCTTCAGGTGGGGATTGGTGAACATCTGGGCGGTCGGACCGTACTCGACCAGCACGCCGAGGTACATGAAGGCGGTGTAATCTCTGACTCGCGACGCCTGTTGCATGTTGTGCGTGACCATCAACACCGTGTATTCACCGCGCAACTGGAGTATGAGTTCCTCGATCTTGCTCGTGGCGATGGGGTCGAGCGCGCTGCACGGTTCGTCCATCAACAGGACTTCCGGTTCGGCGGCGATGGCGCGGGCGATGCAGAGTCGTTGTTGCTGGCCGCCCGACATGCCGAGGGCACTCTCCGAGAGCCGGCCGCTCATCTCTTCCCACAGGGCGGCGCCTTTCAACGAACGTTCGCACACGTCGCGCAGGACGTTCTTGTTGCGCTCGCCGTCGATCCGCAACGGATAGACGACGTTTTCCTCGACGCTCATCGGGAACGGATTCGGCTTCTGGAACACCATCCCCATACGGCGCCGCAGTTCGATCACGTCGACTCCCGGGGCGTAGATGCTTTCGCCTTCGAACCGCATGTCGCCCGCAATGCGTACCGAGTCGATCAAGTCGTTCAAGCGGTTCACAGAGCGCAGTAATGTGCTCTTGCCGCACCCGGAAGGGCCGATCAGGGCCGTGACCTTGCCCCGTGGCACCGGCATGGTGATATCGAAGAGCGCCTGCTTGTTACCGTACCAGAGATCGAAACCGTCGACCTCGAGCACCGCGTCCTCGGCGATGACCTCGTCGTGGACATAGGTCGGCACCGTTTCGCCGCGCGCTATGGCCTCGAGTCGGTTGCCCGTCGGACCAGGACCGCCGGCTTGGGAAAGGGGCTTCAGTAGCGTTGTCATCGGTCTGTTGCCGGACCTTTCTGGACTAGAAGTGTGACGATACATATTTGCGGCGTAGCCGCGTCCGCAACCAGATGGCGGACAGGTTCAGGACGGTGATGATGACGATCAGCAACAACGTGGTCGTGAATACCATCGGTTTCGCCGCTTCGCTATTCTGGCTCTGGAAGCCGAGGTCGAAGATGTGAAAGCCCAGATGCATGAAGCTGCGTTCGGCGTGTATGAAGGGAAAGATCCCGTCCACCGGGAGATCGGGCGCCAGCTTCACCGCGCCGACGAGCATCAGCGGCGCGACTTCTCCTGCGCCGCGGGCCATGGCCAAGATCGCCCTGGTCATGATACCCGGCAGAGCACGCGGCAGGACGATGCGCTGGATCGTCTGCCATTTGCTCGCACCGCAGGCGTAGGATCCTTCACGCATCGAGCCCGGTACCGCGGCCAGTGCTTCTTCGGTCGCCACGATCACCACCGGCAGGGTCAGCAGGGCCAAGGTGAGCGAGGCCCACAACAGACCGCCGGTACCGTAGGTGGGATTGGGCAGTTTCGCGGAGAAGAAGAGCTGGTCGATGCCGGTGCCGAGGATGTAGCAGAAGAAGCCGAGGCCGAACACGCCGAAGACGATGCTCGGGACACCGGCCAGGTTGTTGATCGAGATCCGGACAGCGCTGACCAGCGGTCCGGCCTTGGCGTATTCGCGCAAGTACAGCGCCGCCAGCACACCGAACGGCACGACCAGCAGCGACATGATCAGGGTCATCACGACGGTTCCGAAGATCGCGGGAAAGACCCCGCCCTCGCTGTTGGCCTCGCGGGGATCATCGCTCAAGAACTCCAACCAGCGCGAGGTGTAGACCCCGAGTTTTTGCCAGAAACCGAGCTGGTTGGCCGGATAGGCCCGGACGATGTCGCCCAACCTCAGCAGTTGCTCGGTCCCGTCCGCCGTACGTACCGTCAGTGCGTAGCGGCCGTTGGCGGTCTCGAGCGCGTGGGTCTGTTCGGCAATCAGCGCGAGCTGTGCCTCGGCTTCGCGTTCGGTTGCAAGGTACTTCTGGTGTTCGGTTTGCCACGGCGCCGAATCGAGTCCGTGCTTCAACTCGACACCGCGCAGAGCCAGGCGCGCCGACTCCAGATGGTGGTTGATCCGGCCGATGTCCTTGTTTTCGAGCCGGCGCTTCTGCCGGAAGCGGGCGCGTACCTCCGGGTGATGCTGTTCGTAGAGGCGCCAGATCTCATCCGGGTCGCTGGCAACAGACTCGCCGTCGATGGCGAAACCGCTCGGCACCGCGTAGAAACGTCCCCAGGCCAGTCGCTCGAACAGGACTGCCCACGTCGGCCGGGACTCTCCTTGCGGGGTGATACTGGCATCGGTGATCCAGTTGAAGTGTTCACCAGTCAGTTCGTAGTTGCCGGTCCGCATCAGACGGCGATGTAACAGGCCCTCGTTGGTGTCCAGCTCCTGGCGGGCCGCGGCACGGAAGGACTCCGACTGTTGTGTGAGCCAGTCCGGCTCGGGGGAAAACGTTTCGCTCCGTGTGATTTCACCCATGAAGAGGTTACCGCCCTCCAGTTCGACCTCGGTCACTGGCTGGGGCCAGAAGGTCGTCAATCCCTGGTAGAGGATCAGGCCGAACAGACCGACGATCATGAGCG
>JAUVBS010000402.1 GCA_030591105.1 bacterium
CCAGTACCACTACCCGTTCGCGAACAAGGAACTTTTCGAGAGCCAGTTTCCCGCCGAGTTCATCAGCGAAGGCATCGACCAGACCCGGGGCTGGTTTTACACGATGCTGGTGATCGGCACCTTCCTGTTCGGGCAGAGCAGCTACCGCCGTTGTCTGGTGAACGAGCTGATCCTCGACAAGAAGGGTAAGAAGATGTCCAAGAGCGTCGGCAACAGCGTCGATCCCATGGACATTCTCAGGCTCGCGGGAGCGGATCCGCTACGCTGGTACATGATCACCTGCAACCCGGTCTGGATGCCGACTCGCTTCGACCGCGAAGGTATCAAGGAGGCGCAGCGCAAGCTGCTAGCGACGCTGGAGAACAGTTACCAGTTTTTCGCTCTGTACGCGAATATCGATGGCTACCGGCCGGGCGACGGCGGTAAGACGCAGCCCGATCTGCTCGATCGCTGGATTCTCAGCCGGCTGCAAACCGTTACGGCGTCGGTGCGCTCTGACCTCGACGATCTGAATCTCACGCGGGCCGGTAAGACACTCAATGCTTTCGTGCTCGAAGATGTCAGCAACTGGTACGTTCGTCTCAACCGCCGCCGCTTTTGGAAGGGCGACTTGACGGTCGACAAGCGGTCCGCTTTCGAGACGCTGCACACGCTGCTCGAAACGGTTCTGCGTTTGCTGGCGCCGTTCATCCCGTTCACCTGTGAGGAAATCTACCGCGCGCTCGCTGCCCACCGTGACGACGACGTTTCGGTGCACCTGACCGACTATCCGCAAAGCGACGCGGCGCTGCAGGATCTGGAACTCGAACGCAAGATGGCCGTAGCGCAGGCAGTGGTCGGTCTCGGCCGCAGCCTCCGTCAGGAAGCTCGCCTGCGTACGCGTCAGCCCCTCGGCCGGCTCGTGATCCACTCCGACGACGACCGCGCGCAGCTCTTGCTCGTCGACGAACGTCTGGTCGGCCACGTGGCTGAAGAACTGAATGTCAAGCGGATCGAAGCCGTCGACGATCCGCGGAGCGTCGCGACCGTCGCCGCCAAGGCGAACTACCGCGTGCTCGGGCCCCGCTTTGCCAAGCAGGCGCCGGCAGCGGCAAAATGCATCGAGGCGATGACGCCCGAACAGATCGGGCAGCTACGCCGCGACGGCCAGGTGGACCTCGCATTGGGCGGAGAACCCACGAAGTTCGGCTTCGAGGAGATCCAGGTCACCGAGAGTGGCATCGATCCGTTCGTCGCGACGGGGGCGGGCGGCCTGACCGTTGCGCTCGATGTGACGCTGACCGACGAGTTGCGGGCCGAGGGGTTGTGCCGCGAGGTTGTCAACCGGGTGCAGAATCTGCGCAAGAAGAGCGGCCTGGAAGTTGCCGACCGTATCGAGTTGAATGTCGAGGGCGACGCAACGGTGATCGCGGCGGTTACGCAGTTCGCGGATCGCATCACTGCCGAGACTCTGGCGACGGGAGTGGTGGCCGACACTGTTCTGCCCCACCGTGAGTCGTTCGATCTCGACGGTCTGGCGGTGGAAATCGCCCTGGGCAAAGTGCCTGTAGAGCACAAGGAGGGGTGACATGCGTAAGGTGGAATTGCAGAGGTTCCGCAAGCTGCTCCTGGCGGAAAAGGAGCGGGTGACTCAGTCCCTCGCCCAACACGAGAAGGTCATCCAGCACACCGATGATCGCGCGGGCGAGGGCGGCAGCAAGGCACACTCGAATCACATGGCCGACCAGGGTACCGATGAGTACGAGTCCGAGGCGACCATCCGCTTCGCCTCTTCGGAAGGCCGGTACCTCTACCACATCGAAGAAGCGCTGACCCGTGTCGAGGACGGCACCTACGGCAAGTGCACCGGTTGCGGGCAGAGGATCGGCCTGGAGCGTCTGAGGGCTCTGCCGTACACCCGGCTGTGTATCGAGTGCAAAGAGAAAGAGGAGGCCGGGGCCTCTTGAGACCCGTGCATCCTTTTTCCGCGTGGCTTTTGACGCCGCTGGTCGTCGTCGTCGATTTCTGGTCGAAGCGGCTGGTACTGGCCAACGCCGATCTTCTGCGTCAGAAGGTCGACGTGATCGGCGATGTGGTGCGCTTCGTCTACGTACGCAATCCCGGTGCTGCCATGGGCTTGCTGCCGGTCGGTCGGTTCGTCCTGATCGGCGTCAGTGTACTCGTCTCTTGCGCTCTGATCTTCGCCTACCTGCGCAGCGACCCGCGCCGCACGGCGTGCCGGGCCGCGATGGCGGCGATCGTCGGCGGTGCGCTCGGCAATCTCATCGACCGGGTGTTCTACGACGGCTTGGTGGTGGATTTCATCGACATCGGTATCGGGGCCCACCGTTTCTACACCTTCAACGTGGCCGATATCGCGGTCACGCTCGGCGGTACGATGCTGTTCATCTGCCTGCTGCGCGACGGCTCCCGATGAATGATCTAGCGCCACGCGTCTTCGTGGTGGAGTCGGCTCAAGAGGGGCACCGCGTCGACAGCTTTCTGAACCAATGTTGCGCCGATCTGAGCCGTAATCAGATCCAGTCCGCTCTGCGTGAGACGACTGCTCTTGTCGACGGTAAGCCGCGGCCGAAGGGATACCGGCTGCGAGCCGGCGAAGAAGTTCGTTTCCAGCCGCGGCGGCCGCCGGAGATGACGGCAGTGGCTCAGGATATTCCCTTCGGCATCGTGTACGAAGACGACCAGATCGTCGTGGTCGACAAGCCGGTCGGCCTGGTCGTGCACCCGGCGCCGGGCCACCC
>JAUVBS010000516.1 GCA_030591105.1 bacterium
CGTCCAGCTCCGCACGAGACGCCCGCGCATATCAATCAATGTGAGGACCACCGGCTGCCGCGTGTCGGTTGCGATGGCGATGCGAACATCGGCGTGCGCTGGATTAGGATAGGGCCGACCGAGGTGCGACGGCCGTGGCGCGCCCCCGTCTCCATAATAGACAACCGTCCGTGAACGGACATCCCCCAGGTCGGTATGGGCGGTGATCCGGGCCTCGACGCGTGCAGCGGCATCGCTCAGCATATCGCCGAGCGGGCCCGATCCCGCCGGCAGTGCGTACTGGTAGTCGTTGCCGTCGATCGTCGTCGCGATGCCATCGAATACCTCTTGCCAGGCGGCTTGCGGACCTTGCCGTGCCTCGACCCGGAACGTCGTCGCCTCCTCCCACAGCCAGCTCCATGCCAATACCGGGCCACTATTGTCGGCCGGGGGCAACCAAGCGACCGGAAACGCCGAGCCGCCGGGATTCTCGGCCAACGGGTCACAGCGTGTCACCAGCCACCCGCGGTACCGCCACAAGCCGTTGCTCGCCAGTCGTAGCCGCAAACGAAACGGGCCCGGGCCGTCGGGCACGGAGAATAGATCCACCCGCCATACCGGCACGGCATCCGCACCGAGTGGGTCGATACCGGCGAACGCCGGCCGGCCGTGCAGCGCACCCAAAGACTGCGGATCGATGGCGGCGGGATAACCGTCGGCCGGTACCGCCGGTATGACGCCGTCGTCCGGCCCGACCCACTCGGCAACGCAGCCATCGATCCCGATCCCGGTCGTGAGCACTTCGGTCTCGACGAAATGGACCAACCGTACAGCGGCGATCTGGGGCGCGATAGCAGCCGAGGTCAAGACCGCGTGGGCACGGTTTTCGTAATGGATGTCGGGCCAGGAGACGCCGCTACTGTGGGCAGCGCCACTGCAGACGAGCAGCGGTGAGGCATCGGGCGCCGGACTGCTGGCGATTGACCAGCGATGCCAGGTCGTACCAAGGGTCTGATCCGGGTGAGTGATCTGCCAGCTTCCGGGCCAGTCCCCGGTAAAATCCAGCACATCGGGATCGACGATCCAGATCCAATAACGCGTGGTGTCCATGAGGAAATCGGACTGGTCGCTGGCCGTCCCGGCGAACGCCAGCGCGAATCGTGTACCGCTGCCCGGCGGCAGACCGAAGTCCGTCAGCCACAGCACCGGCTCGCCGGTAAGCTCCCACGTCGCGCTTCCGTCCTGACGGATCAGATCGCGCGTCACACTCGTGCCACCGCTGGCGAACTGGCCACCAGCCGGCGCGACCGCGTCGATGGTGACCCGCAAGTCGGTCAGCGGCGGGCCGATCTCGTGCGCGCTCAACTGCAGCGGCGCCGGCGTTCCCGAGCCGAAAGCTAAGGAGATCGTCAGCCGCGGATCGTCAGCGCAGGAGGCGGTAAACATCACCGCCGCCGGTAACGACGTGATCCCGGTCAGCCGCACTTCGGTGGGTAAGCCGTCGTAACTGTCGCTCGCCGGGTCGGTGTCCGGTCCGAATGCGGTCACACCCATCGTACCTGGAAACAGGTCCGACGGCCCACCGAGACCGAACTGCGGCGGTCGTGACAACTCGTCGTCGCCGTCTGCCTCGACGACAGCCACCCGCAAGTGCCGTTCAGGATACGATCCGCCGGACGCTTCACCTTCGGCCAGGCTCTCATCGACGTGATATATCAAGAGTTGCCCGCCCGGAAGCGCCGCATCGAA
>JAUVBS010000297.1 GCA_030591105.1 bacterium
GCTCGGCCACGGACTGGACCGCGACGACTTGGTCGAGGTTGGCCATCAGAACCTGCTCGACGCGCCCACCGCTGCGCCGGGCGGCACGGCGGGAAATCCGGTTGCGGCGCGGCAGCACCTCTTCGACGACGCCGCTCGGCTGTTCGCTGCCTTGGCCGCTGGCGGCGATGCTCGTCAGCCGTACGCGATCGCCGGCAACCACCACGTTCTGGACCCGCTTGCGGCCCTGCTTGAGCTTGCCGCGGACTTGGCAACGGTAGATGACCTCGCCGGATGCCACCAGACAGTGTCCGGCACCTGCCCGGATAACAACCCCCTCGCACTGCGACTGGTCACTGCGATCAGCGTCGGTGATGGAGCACCCCCTTGTCGGTCCGATCAAAAGCACCTTGGCATTCGCCTCGCCTTGACTTAGCTTTTCTCCAGGCTGCGAGTGGTAGCATAGATTCTTCCCTTACTCAAGGCGGTGTAGCCACCATGGACATTGCCGAGGTGCTCAACCATACCTCGCCCGACCTCTTTCTCTCCGACCTGACAGCCACCGACAAACAGAGTGCCCTTGCGGAGATGGTCACCGGCCTGGTCGCCGGCACGACCATCACCAACAACGAAACGATCCTGCAGATGTTACAGAGCCGGGAGAACCTCGGTAGCACGGCGGTCGGACCGGGCATCGCTTTCCCTCACGGCAGGACACTGGCGGTGCAAAAGCTGACGATCCTGATCGCCCGCTCGCGCGAGGGGATCGACTTCGATTCCGAAGATGGCAAACCGACCCAACTGTTCTTCATGCTCATCGCCCCGCCGCAGGATTCCGGCCACAAGTACATCAAGTCTCTGGCCGCTCTGACGGACAAGATGCAGAATACCGAACTGCGCGACAAGCTCCTCGAAAGCGCCGACTTCGAGGGTTTCTGTACGACGCTGAAGGAGGGCTAGGCCATGCATCCGCAGCTTCAGCTGCTGGTGGCACTCCAGGACATGGAGCAGATGATCCAGGAAGCCGAAGACCAAAAGAAGGCCGCCGAGCTAGAAGGCATGGGATTCAACCTGGGCGGGCTCGACGGTTTGAAGAGTGCGCAGGAAGAACTCGAAGCGAAGATCGATCCGAGGCACCGGAATTACTACCGGCGCCTGACCAAGCATTTTGGTCACGCCGTGGTGCCGGTGGTCGGCAACCTCTGCACCGGTTGCTTCGCCAGCATCCCGGCCTCGTTCGTCTCGGTGACCAACGAGAACAAGGTCCAGAAGTGCGAGAACTGTGGCCGGATCCTCTACTGGCCGTAGCGAACGCCGGTTAGATTTCACCCGTCGCACGGCGCAGAGCTGGCGGCGAGCTTACTCCTCCGCACCGGTCATCGTACCCGCCTGGGCGATGACCTGTGTCATCTCCTCGACGATCTTCTTCTTCTCGCCGCCGTCGTCCTTCACCCCGAGATCCTCCTTGGCCCACTTGGCCTCCGGGAACGGCCCGAGGCTCTCGAGCTCCTCCCAGCTGGTGACGCCGCTCTCCTTGCGGAAGATGACGTCCCCGTCGCTGACGTCGACGGTGATCAGGTCGCCTTTGCGGATCTGATCGCTGCAGATCAGATGGCTGATGGGGGTCACCACCCGCTTTTCGACCACCCGCTTGAGCGGCCGCGCGCCGTACTGGATATCGGTCCCCTCGTCGACCAGCATCTGCTTGGCCGGCTGACTCACCTCGAGCAGGAACGGTTCGGCACAACAGAGACTGCGCTGGTGAATCTGTCCAATCAGGATGTCCAGGATCGCGAAGAGGTGCGGTTCGTCGAGGGTGTCGTAGGTGATGATGTCGTCGAAGCGGTTGAGCAGCTCGAACGGAAAGACCTTCTTGGCTTCCCGCTCGGCCGAGACCGCGATATCTCGGTTGACACTGTTGAGGTCGAGCCCGGACGAGAACCCGATGTTGCTCTGACCGAGGTGAGCTCCCATTGCCGCGCTGCCGACGTTCGTCGTCAGGATGATCACCGAACGTCTGAAATCCACCTCTTCGTTGTTGCCGAGTACGACGGTGCCGTCTTCGAGGATGCCCAGCAGCAGATTCCAGAGCTTCGGATGCGCCTTCTCGACCTCGTCGAACAGGACGATCGACAGGTAGCGTTCCGATTCCGGCGGGAAGAGCCGGGCCAGCTTGCTACCGCCCTCGCTGATCATGCCGGACTGGTTCTCGATCGCCTTGCAGTGATGCCGATCGAGGTTCTCCTGGGCCAGCAGCGGACGGATCTCGCCGCCGACGTAGCCGGGCGGCGAACCGAGCAGCTTGCTGATGTTGTAGTGGGCGGAGTACTCCTGGCAGTTCACCCGCGTGAACGCGCGTTTGTTGCCGAAAACCGTCTCGGCCAGGGAGCGGACCGTCTCGGTCTTGCCGACACCGGTCGGCCCCAAGAACAGCATCGTCAACAGCGGGCTGTCGGGGTCGTGCACACCAGCGATTAACCGGCTGAAACTGTCGGTCAGTTTCGCGATGGCTCGCGGCTGGCCGACGACCATCTTACCCATCCGGTTCTCGAAGCGATCAAGCTGCTCGTTGCGTTTGTCGACGGTGAGTGTCTTCACAGCCTTTTGACCCCTCGTTCGGTGCCCGTGCCGGCGCCGTCGGCGTATGCCGCGGCCCGGATGTGCAGTCGGATCGGCCCGCAGACGTGTCGCTCTGAATGTCCGCTGCGGGCCGCGCCAGGGTCGACGCACACCCGCCTCTGCTTTGAATCATCGGACATATCCGGGTCGGCTTGAGCGTCAACCGGGGGGCGTGACGAGAACGCAAATACCTTTATTTCAAGGCACGTAGCGTGCTTTGAGGGAGTCGGCTTGGGGTTGCCCGACGCGCTCGATCCAGCGGTCGTCGATCCGTGGCCGCACGGGGCTGTGGAGTTCCAGATAGCGCAAGAGCGATTCGGCGGTGGTGATCTGAGTCGGGGTAACGTCCTCGGCAGGGATCGACGTCAAGAAGTCCAGGCCGCTGTTGCCCTCCATCAGGAAGTCGGTACAGACCGCGGTGTAGTTGCGGTCCGGATCCCACGGCTCGCCGCCGACCGTCAGCGCGACGACCCGGTCCCAGTCGGGCCGCGCCTTGTCGAAGGTGACGGCGGCACCGGAAACCACGATGCCGTTTCTGAGCCCTCGCAACTTGCTCTCGATGATACGCCGGATCATGGTGCCGCGCATCTTGACCAGCAGCAGTTCGTTGCCGAAGGGCAGGACGGCGAAGACATCGCGCCCGGTGATCGCGCCGGCGGAGAGGTTGGCCCGCAGGCCGCCCAGGTTCTGGAAGGCGAAGTCGGCGTCGAAGTACTCGCGCATCGCGTCGGTCACCAGGTTACCGACCAGGTTGGTCCCGGCGTCGCCGCGCGCTAGTTCGATCGCCGCCTGACCGACCGCCTGGTCCAGGTCGGCCTCGGTCTGCTCACGCCACGGCCGGATCAACTCGACGATCTCCTGGTCGGGCCAGATCTCGTCTTCGAACAGCGTGACGATGGTGCCGCGGCCCTGCGGGACATCGTAGCCGACGAGGCTCTTGGTCCGCCGGTCGATCAGCAGGATCACGTGGCCGAGACTGGAGCCGTTGCCGTAGGTCTCGAAGCACATGGTGTGGTTGGCCGGATCGATCCACGGTTCGGGATACCCCCGGTGCGTGTGGCCGCCGACCGCGATATCGAGGCCAGGCACCGCGTTGGCGAGCTCCATCAGGTTCATACC
>JAUVBS010000374.1 GCA_030591105.1 bacterium
CAACATACCGACGGGACAGGTAACCGAGGCGGAGGCACGCGTGGTCATCCACTTGCCCAGCGACCTCAACGGACCACCGCAATTCGAGAGCCTCGTTGGCACGCTCGATTACGAGGATCTCGAGGTACATTTCCTCAGGCCTTTACCCCCCGTGCGGGCGCTGACCGGCCGCGGCACCTTCGACATCGACAGCTTTCACTTCGTGGCCGGCGACGCCGATCTGTTGGATCTGGCGGTGGATTCGGTGCAGGTGGATATCACCGGCTTGAGCAGTGCCACCGATGCCCTCGTCGCCAACCTGAATCTGCAGGGTCCGATTCGTACGGCGCTCACCTTGCTCGACGACCCCAAGCTCGATCTGATCTCGTGGCGGGGTCTGCGGCCAGAGCAAACCTCTGGCGAACTCGACACGCGGGCTCGCATCTCCGTACCGTTACGCGGGAAAATCACTCTGAGCAACGCCGGTCTGTTCTTTCAGGGCAATCTCGAGAACACCGGCATAGCCCACCTCTACGGCGAAGCAGACGTGACCGACGGCAACCTGACTTTTTCAGCACACAACGACGGTCTACAGCTAGCCGGTGGATTACGCTTCGCCGGCACTGCGGTCGAGATCGACTGGCGAGAAGCGTTCTCACACGACACACCGCTGCAACGCGAAATTCGATTAGTCACCGACTCGCTCGACGCGGCGCTGCTTGAGCGCTTGGGACCAGACCTCAGAGCTTACTGGGCCGGACCGGTGGGCGTGACGATCGAAGCCGACTTTACCCGTGCTGGTGATGCAGTGGTGGGACTCACAGCCGAGTTGGACCGAGCCGAACTGACGCTGCCGGCGCTGCGGTGGCGCAAGGACGCGTCGATCCCGGGTTGGCTCCGGACGCAGATCCGGCTACAAGGGATGCAGCTGACGGAGATCGACAGCCTCGCCTTCGCGGTGGGCTCCTTGCATGGCTCCGGCCAGGTGCGATTCGATCCGCGGACCCACACCTTCGCTGCAGCCGACCTGGATCGGCTGGTCATTGGCCGCACGGATCTGCACAACCTATCTGTCGCGCTCAACGACGAGGTCTGGTCGGTCGCTGCCAGCAGCGGCGAGCTGGACCTCGCGCCCTGGCTCGACAGGGCAACCGATACGGCAGCAGCCGATACTGCCGCCGTGAGCGCTCCCGGCCCCACCCTCGCTTTGACCGTCGGCCCCGTACGGTTCGACCGCGTCTGGTGCACCGCAGACCGTTACCTGGAATCCGTGCAGTTGTTACTCCAGCGGAGCATTGATCGTTGGCGGCGAATCGAGCTCTCCGGCCGAGTGCCTGTCATTGATGTTGCAGCGGACGTCGACTCCACGGCTCAGGCTCGCAACTCGACGCCGAACCGCTCCTTCGTTCTACGCTACGGCCCCGAAACAGGTGCCACCGATTCGCTGCGGGTCGAAGTTGGTAATCTGGGTGCTCTACTACAGACGGTCGCGCTGACAGATAATTTTCTCGGGGGCCACCTGCTAGTGCGAGGTGGCAGCGAGCGGCGCGGATCGGACCTGCCTATCCGGTCGTGGGTAAACCTCGACCGATTTCTCCTGCGCACCGATGCGACGGCCGCGAAACTTTTCACTCAATCAACGGATGGCGCTCTCGTGGATGAGGACGATGTGGAGGGGATTTCCTTCGATACCCTCGCCAGCGAACTCGTATGGGGTGCCGGCAGTCTGAGCATCGAAAGTATGGTCGCCAAAGGGCCGAAGGTCGGCGTCACTTGCGCCGGAACCATCGACTACGCCGCCGATTCGTTTGCCTTGCACGGTACACTCATTCCTTTCCGGGCTTTCAATACCCTCCTGGGGTATATCCCGATCATCGGTAAGGTCTTCAGCAGCGGCGAGGGATTCATGGCGGCGGACTACACGGTCACCGGCTCACTGGCCGACCCCGATTTTGCGGTCAAACCGTTCAGCGCGATCACACCCGATGTCCTGAAAAAAACCTTCGGCGACGAGTGAACAGACGGCTCGTTCAGTCGGCGTACCCCAACCGCTGGGTCAGCTCCTGCAACAGTTTTGTGGCGGCGACGGGAATTACCGTGCCCGGACCGAAGATCGCGATGGCGCCCTGTTCGTACAAAAAGGCGTAATCCTGAGCGGGGATCACACCGCCGACTATGACCATGATGTCGTCGCGGCCGAGCTTGCGTAGTTCGGCGATCAGCTGCGGCAAGAGGGTTTTGTGACCGGCGGCCAGCGAACTCATGCCGACGATGTGCACGTCGTTTTCTACCGCTTGGCGTGCGGTCTCTTCCGGTGTCTGGAATAGCGGACCGATATCGACGTCGAAACCGAGGTCGGCCAGCGCCGTGGCAACCACCTTGGCGCCGCGGTCGTGGCCGTCCTGGCCCATCTTGGCCACCAGGATGCGGGGCCGGCGCCCCTCCTGCGCGGCGAACCGATCGATCATCTGGCGCACGTCGTCGATGGTCTGTTCCTCCCCGAATTCGGCCGAGTACACACCGCTGATGGTGCGGATATCGGCCTTGTGACGGCCGGCCACTTTCTCGAGAGCGTCGCTGATCTCGCCGAGGGTCGCGCGCGCCTGGGCCGCGTCGACCGACAGCGCGAGCAGGTTGCCCTCACCAGTTGTAGCGCAGTCGGTCAGCGCAGCGAGCGCTGCGGCGACCGCCGCGCCGTTGCGTTCACGTTTCAAACGTTCCAGACGCGCGATCTGCTGACGCCGGACTTCTATGTTGTCCACCTCCAGGATCTCGATCGCGTCTTCCTTGTCAAGGCGGTACTCATTCACCCCGACGATCTTTTCCCTGCCTGAGTCGATGTGAGCCTGGCGCCGCGCGGCCGCTTCTTCGATACGCAGCTTGGGTAGACCGGACTCGATCGCCCTGGTCATGCCGCCGAGTTGTTCGACCTCC
>JAUVBS010000001.1 GCA_030591105.1 bacterium
AGCTCAGACACTCGGGCTCGAAGTTCATACCCCTCGAACGCAGTCCGTTGAAAGCGGAGCGGTGCGGGGTCTGCCGGTAGATCTCGTATATGTCTTCGTGGCAGCGCTTACAGCTGACTTCCCCCAGATATTGCTCGTGTTCCGAGCCGCGGTCACGCGGGTACTGGGCGCGGCGCGCGAGCTTGGCTTCCTCCAACCGGAGTTGGAAGTCCGTCACCCGCTGCTGCATGCCCGGTTCGTCGGCAACTGTCTCGTCGAGACTGGTGATCGACACGTCAATGCTCATGATCTTACCATCGTCCGGCTCGATGTACACGTCGGCACGTCCGATGAAACGCCCCTCATGGGCCGCCGCCAAGATCGCCGCATCGGCGATGACACGTTCGGTCTTGTGGTTACGCAGGGTGTGGCCCACCACTATGGCATCGATCCCCGATACTTCGCGCGCCAGCTGCTCGGCTCCCCGGTCTCCCAGATGGGCGAGCAGAATGATCGTGTCGGCTTTCTCGCGTAGGCGCGGCACGAGTTCGCGCATGGTCGTGACCGGGTCGGCGACGTCGAGCAGCACGTCATCACCGCTCCACGCGATGAACTTGTGACTGGGATCCATGACGCTGCAGATGCCGAAACGAATACCGGCCCGCTCGATGATCAGATATTCGGGCAGGATCAGATTACCGGTTGCCGGATCGCTAACGTTGGCATTGGTGTACGGCAGTCCGAACTGTTCGATCATCCGCCGGAAATACGGCAGACCGAAATTGAGTTCTCTTTCACCCAGACCGATGGCGTCGTAACCCAAAGAACCGGTTACCTCGCAAAGAAATTCCGTCTGCAGCTTGTCGTTGCGGTTGCGCCGGCCGAACAGATCGCCCGCGTCCACCATCAACGTCGTGCCACCCTCGTCCCAAACTGCATCTAAGTAGGTCGCCCTCCGGGCAACCCCGCCTCGCTGTTTACCCTTTCACCCACACGGATCGATCTTACCCTTGATGTCGCTGGTATAGAGGATGGTCAAAGGCACCCAGTCTTCCGCGCCGTGTGCAGCGCCCGGGTTGTGACCAGTCGGGGGTAGCTGGGGTAGTAACAGCGTCGCCGTCAGAACGCAGGCGGCTGCGCCGCTGATCGACGCCCGTGTCATGCGGTTCGTCATGAGTCGTCACCTCTTAGCGTCCGGATCGCCCGGGTCGAAACGCAGGCGGTCATTAGTCTGGGATCCTCTCGGGCCAATGTGCGCATCGCTTCCGGGACGGGAAGCGAAGTAGCGTCGGGTCGGCCGATGGAAGTAAGAACCCCGCAACCGGTAGTCGGTTCCGGGGTTCTATGATTATAGACCCACTGTGGAGAGAGGGCAAGCTCCGCGGCTGAAGTCGCCGCGGCTGAGATCAGCGCGGTTCAAACCGACGCTCAGCGGTTGACCCGATCCTTGAGGGTCTTACCCGCCACGAACGCCGGATACTTGCCGCTAGGAATGACGATCGACTCTCCGGTACGCGGGTTGCGACCCATCCGCTTCTTGCGCTTGCGCTGCTCGAAGGTTCCGAAGCCGGTGATCTGGACCCGATTGCCTCTGGCAACCTCGGTGGCGATGATCCCCTCGCGCGGCGCCGTCGAGAACATCGCGTTGACTGCCCGGCGCGCATCCTTGAGCGACAGTCCGGCCTTCTTGGCCACTAAATCCGTCAACTGTGTCTTGTTCATGCATCCACCTCCTTTCCGACCCCATTTAGGCTCGCTGTGGCAACGACTGTCAACGGAAAAATGCCGCTAAAGGGCATGGCTGCGCCGAAAACCTGCGCTAGAAGAGTGCACCACCGATACCGCTGGTGGCCGTGCCGAGCAAGTCTTCGCGGCCGCGCGAGAGTTTCAGGTCGGGCATCCCCCGCAGGTAGAGCCGGAAACCGAACTGCTGGTCGATGTTCGAAATGATCCGCGTGAACTCGAGTTTCCAGCAGTGCAGATCGCGGTGCAGACTGTACTCCTGGCGGTTGATCTGACCAGCGACGAGATCGAACGACGCGCGGTAGCTGAACTCCCAGGTGCGCGTCACGTTGGCGGAGAAGGTGAAATTCCCGCTGGCATTACTGATGTCCGAGACACTGTTGCGGCTATAAGAGAATGAGGCGCCGAATCGGAACGGCAAATACCGTCCATCCTCGGTGGGGTCGCGGCGTTGCTCGCCTCCTTCGTCCAGACCGGTAAATGCGCCATCGTAAAAGGAACTGTACTGTTGATCGAAAGGATCGTTGTAGTCGTTGCCGAACTCTGCGTCGAGCTCGCGCGCCTCCCTCAGCGCCGTAAGGGAATCTGCTCTGATCGGACGTAAAGCATCTTCCCCCAGTCTCTCGATGGCAGCGTTACGCTCCGGCTCACTCTCCTCGCCCCGGCGACCGGTATCGAGTTTCCCGCGGATCTGGAAACCGTACGCGATGCGCGTGCTCAGAACCGCCCAATTATAGGGATCGATGGTGTTCGACACCTTGACGTTCAGATTGCGGTTCTTGGCCGGCCGGAAATTCAGGGAGCTGCTGATCGTCGACCAGCGCCCGCGGGTCGGGCCATCGGGGTTGTAGGCCGTGCTGAGTTGCCAGTCGATCAATCCGTCGAGCTTCTTCTCGGTGAGGGTCGAGTCGTCCTCACCGGTGCCGAGGTATTTCAGATCCAACCGGTTGCCCACGGATAGTGAGAACGCTTGGCTCTTGCGCTGCTTATCACTCAGATTGGGCCGGAAGCTGTAGCCGACATTGAGCCGCAGCGTGTGGCGCAAGGCCTGCAATCGTCCGAGGTTCAAACCGAAGACACCGTAGAGCGTGGTACCCAGGCCAGAGGTTAGCGAGAAGCTCGGGTTGGTGTCCTCGGTGCGTGTGGCAAACGGCACCCAGGTCTCAACGGTGTCGTGTTCGACCACGTACATCTCGCCCTCGGTATCGACCCTTTCGTACACCTGGGCGGCATTCGCTCCCGCGCTCCAGTTGAAGATCCCCATGCGCGGCGGGCGCAGTTCCAACCGCCAGCTACCGTTGGCGCGCAGACTCTTGGTCTTGTCGTTCTCGCGCTCGCTGCGTGTCTGGTTCAGACCATAGGAGTGCTGGTAGTACATGTTGCGCAGCAGTTCGCCGGCGATACTCCCCCGGCGACCGCCGGTCTGCGCCGGCAGGACGGTGCGCTGTTTGAAGCCGACCGTCAACGAGGGCAGGATCATCGTGTTGATCTGGTTGTTGGTGGTGGGATCGTCGTCGCTGGCGTTGACCCGCTCGTCGCGTGAAAGGTTCAAGCTGGCGCTCGCGAAAGAAAAATTGCGGCTGATATAGGCGGAGGAACGTAGCTGTCCACTCACGACGTCGCGGCCGGTACTCTCGCTCAGGTCGTTACGGGTGAGAGTCTGGCTCGCCATCTTCACATCCGCTTTGAAACGGTAGTCGTCGAAGAGCGTCGGCTGGTTGTGACTCCAGCGCAGCTGCCACTCCTTGCTGTCGTTCTGCAGATCGATGCGTTGGTTGTAGCCGAAGTTTCCGGAGAAGGTGTAACGCTTGTGGTACTGGTTGATGATCCGCCAGGCGACCTCGCGACTCTCGTTCCAGTCGACCTGCACCAGGAAATCGGTGTAGTCGTTGGTAGCCCAATAGTAGCCCAGATCACGAATGAAACGGCCGTCCCGCTCGCTCCAGCCGAACTCGAAATTGGGAAACGTGATCCCGGAGCGACGGCCGCTCTTGAGTGATTTGAAGTAGAAAGGCAAGGCGAAGACCGGCACCTCACCCACCTTGATCACCACCGGCTTGGCCACCACCTTGTCCCCCATCTTCATCTTCATCTTATCGGCCCAGATGTGATAGTGGGGTGCGGCGAGGTCACAGGTGGTCATCTTACCTTTGTGTATCTTCACCGTCCCGTCGGGAAATCGATAGATCTCTTCCCCCACGTAGAAGCTGCCGTCGTAAGCGGTCACGCCGAATCGGGAACTGCCGGTCTTCGCATCGAAATTATAGCCCATCATCTCGCCGGCGAGACGTTCACCCTCTTCGATCAGCGGATTGCCACGGGCGTACAGCTCGCGGTCGTCGGTGTCGAGCCGGACCTCCTCGGCGGTCAACGTCATCACGTCGTAGACCAACCGACTCTCGCCGGTGATGTTGATGGTGCGGTCCGTGAGATCGAACTCTACGGAGTGACCGCTGTAGAGAACCTCTTCGGCGTAGGCATCGAAATCGTAGCGGTAGGTCGGGGTCTCGGTCAGAACGACAGCACTGTCCGTTGCCGCCGCGGCAGCCAAACTGTCGGCGCCGGCGGCCAGGCTATCGGTCGCCGCGGCCGCCAAGCTATCGGCGCCGGCGGTCATCGCTCGGAAATTCGCGAAGCGATAGATACCGGTCGTGTTGCCGATGACACTTACCCGGCTGACCCGCCGCCGCTTGAAATCGATGATGATGGTGTCGCCCTGTACGTCGTTGAACGAGAGTTCGCTCTCGGTGTCCATCGGCACGTAGATGCTGCGGCCTCGGCCGATAACGACGCTCTGTTTGATCTGCTTATCTTCAAAATATACGGTAATGCTATCTCCTTCTATGACATCCAGTTTCGGTAACCCCGCGTACAGTGCGGCAAGACTATCGGGCGCGGTGTCCTCCATCCGTGCCTGGCCGCGCAGATGGACCTCGCGTAGTTCGTTGTCGCGGTAGTGAAACTCGATCTCGTCGCCGATCATGACGCTGCCATCGCCCATCCACACCCGAGGCGAACCGCGCATAACGACTCTGTCGTCGCTGTAGATGTACGCGGTGTCGGCCACCGCTTCGGTTCGACCCCGGACGATATGGACGCTGTCGATCAGCACGGCGCGATCCTCGAACTGATAGAAACGCATCAGTCGGGAGACGGCGGTCAACAGTTGGCCGCCGCGGTCGCGGCTGGTCAGGACCGGGTCACGATCGACCTCGGCCATCTGTCCGGCCGTGCTGAAAGTGGCATGACCGCCGGTCACCGGGACCGCGGCCTCGGTTTCGACGATCTTCACGTGGCCGAAAGCCTCGCCGAATTCGGTGACGCGGTCGCGCTCGATCGAATCGGCCCAGACGCTGTACTCGGGGGTGATCATCAGCGCCTCATCGAACAGGCGCAGCAGTTGCCCGGCGCGGCGAGATTCGCCGCGCCGGGCCGTACCGATCGTCAGGCCATCAACGATACGCACGTCGCCGAAGAAGTCCGCCTCTTTCTCGAGCCCACGATAGAATGCCCGCCGGCAAGTCAGCAGTGTTTCGAGCTGCCGCAACCGCACGTTGCCGCGCAGGTCGTAGAGTTCTCGATCACGGTAGATCAGACCGGTATCGGCACGGGCGGTGAGCGTATCGCGATCGATATAGACGTTGCCGATCAGGTAGGATACCGGCTCACCATCGACGATACGATCGATGAAGCGGTCGGCCTCGATGATCGAAGCGCGCCGGGGCGATTGCGCCCAGCCGAAACGGGTCGGCAGTGCGGCGAGCAACAGGAGGCAACCCGCGTACAACACGATCGACGCTGGCTGGTGTCGAAACTTGCGGCCACCGTGTCTCAACGATCAGAACTCCGTTTCCCGGGCCAGCGCCGCCGCGCCGAGGGCGGCGGCATGGGGTCCAAGCGCAGCGGACACGACGGGAGTGTTCCGCGCTTGCTCGGCAAGAACGCCATCGCGCACCACCTCCCGGCACGGCTCCAGGATGAGATCGCCAGCCAGAGCCAATCCGCCGCCGACGATGACCCGATCCGGGTTCAAGAGATTGATGAGGCTGGCGGTAGCCTGGCCGAGCCGGTGACCGGCCGTACGGAACAGCGCCACTGCCGTCAGGTCACCGGCTTCCGCCATCTGGTACAACTCATTTGTCGTCAATTGCGTTCCCAGCCTGTTGACGAAATCGCCGAAGGAGTCACTGATGGCACCGCCGGATCCGAGTGGTACTGCCGATTCAGCCGCAGCTAGTTCGCGAGCCCGCCGCAACAGAGCCGCACTGCCGGCGTAAGCTTCGAGGCAGCCGTGGTTACCGCAGGTACAGGTCGGACCGTCCAGATCCAGGATCATGTGACCGATTTCGCCGGCGCTGTTGTGCACCCCGAGCAGGAGCCGCCCGTCGATCAGCACACCGCCGCCGACTCCGGTCCCCAGCGCAATCATCACCAGATGAAGGCAACCACGGCCAGCGCCGTGGAGATACTCGCCGTATAGAGCCGCGTTGACATCGTTGGCCACCACGACGTTCCGCAGACCAAAAGCGTCGCGCAGAGGCGCGCTGAGATCTTGCTGCTCCCAGCCAGGCAAGTTTGGGGAGCGCCCCAGCCGACCGCTGTCCGGCGATACGATTCCGGCACAGGCCAACCCCACCGCCTGGACCCGCGAGCGGTCGGTCCCCAACGCACCGAGCACCTCGCGCGCCAGCAGACCGATGGTTATCCCGACGTCGCCCGTGTCGGTGGCGATCTCACCCTGCAGCACACGCTGGTCGGCAGTGTCAACCACCACGTACTTGACCCACGTGCCGCCCACGTCCGCCCCGATCACCAGATCCTGTGCCACGTCGCATCTCCTCGCACCAGCTAATCGTGTACGATCCCAGCTAGCCGGGCGTCGGCCGGAGTCGGCAACCGCGTCTGCTGCAAATCGGTATAGCCCAACCGGTATAGCACTTCTGCCACCAAGAAGCACGATCCGGTCACCAGAACGGCGTCGCCGGGACGAAGACCGTCCGCCAGATCGCTAACCGCTGCACCGAGATCATCGCGTACGCCGGTCGTCAAAGTCTCCGCACCACCGACCGTCGCTGCCGAGTTCTCGTTGCCAAGCGGCAGCTGCCAGTCCCGGAACGAATCGTGCAGTTGCGCCGCCGTACGCGCGCGCGGTAGACCGATCGGCGCCGCGACGACCACGTCGCACGCGCGCAGCCGCGCACCGAGATCCGGCGGCAGCTCCTTGTCGTGCATGCTGCTCCAGAGAACGACCCGCCGGCCGCGGCAGCGCCGCGCCAGAAACTCGTCTACGGCCGCGGTAAGCGCCTGCCGGTTATGCGCGGTGTCGAAGATCCAGTCCGGTTCGGTCAAGACGAGCTGAAAACGCCCGGGCAGAAAAAGTCCTTGCAACGCGGCTGCCGGATCTTCCGGCAGGTGCAGTACACCGCGTTCGGCCAGTTCGTGAAGAGCCAGCAGCGCGAGGGCGGCGTTACGTTCCATCACCGGCGTCGCCAACCGCGGTAGCCGTTCGTACCTGCGTCCTCGTACGATCAAACGCCAGGTCTCGGCATCAGCGTGCCAGCGCGCCCGCTCGTCGAGGAAGTAGCACGGCGCGCCCACGGCAACGGCGGCACCGAAGGCCTGAGGACGCAGCTCCGGATCGACGCCGCAGAAGAACGGTACCCCGACCTTGAGCAAACCGAGTTTCTCGGCGGCGATCGCCGCGCGCGTCTCGCCGAGAATTCGCACGTGATCGCGCGAGACCGTGGTCAGTAGAGTCGCCACCGCCGGCAACGCGTTGGTCGCATCGAGACGGCCGCCCAGACCGGTCTCGCAGCAGAGGAAATCGACCTCTTCTTCGCGCGCCAGATCGACCGCTAACACGGTTAGGGTTTCGAACCAACTGGCAGCGTGCGACTCGACCAAGGGACGAATCCGATCGATCTTGGCGGCAAAGCGGTCCGCGGCCACCGGCCGGCCGTCGATCTGGATGCGCTCGTAGACGCGCAACAGGTGGGGACTGGTGAACGTGAGTACCCGGTAACCAGCCTCGCGCAGCAACGTGGACAGCATGACGGTCGTGCTGCCTTTGCCGTTGGTCCCCGCGACCACGAGTGTACGCAACCCGCGCTCGGGATGACCGAGCGAAGCGAGTAGCGCTTCGATCCTCTTCAAGCCGGGCCGAATACCGAAGCGGTTCAGCGCAAACAGCCAGCGCGTCGACTCATCCAACGCGGCGAACGGTGGTGGTAGATTGAGGCCGACCCCCGGTTCTCCCGGGTGGTTCACCGGCCCAGACCGTGCACGACCGGTGGCCATGATCGCCCTAACCCCGAATCGGTTGCCGGACCGAAACGTCGCGCCCGGCAACGCACCAGCGCAACATCCGCGCCAAGGTCTGTTTGAGCTCCTTACGGGTGACGATCTGGTCGACCATGCCGTGCTCGAGCAGGAACTCGGACGACTGAAAACCGTCGGGCAAGTCGCTGTTGATGGTCTGCTTGATGACGCGCGGGCCGGCGAACCCGATCAGCGCACCCGGTTCGGCGATGATCACATCGCCCAGCATGGCAAAGCTGGCTGTCACGCCGCCAGTAGTCGGATGGGTCAGGATCGAGATGTACGGGATCGCTTCGTTGCGCAGCCGCGCCAGCACCGCACTGGTCTTGGCCATCTGCATCAGCGAGAGCAACGATTCCTGCATGCGGGCGCCGCCGGAACGCGAGAGGATGATGTTCGCCGACCGGTCGCGTAGCGAGTCGAGCAGCGCGCGGGCGATCTTCTCGCCGACGACCGAGCCCATGCTGCCACCCATGAAGGTGAAATCCAGCATGCTGACGACCACCGGGATCTGCTCGAGTTCACCCTTGCCGGTCAATACCGCGTCATCCTTACCGGTTTTCTTGCGACTCGCCTTGATGCGGTCCTTGTAGCTCTTGCTGTCCTTGAAACCGAGCGAGTCCTTGCTGACGATACCACGGTGCGTCTCTTGCCACGTCCCCGCGTCGATCAACAGCTCAAGATACTGCTCGGTCGTGAACGGCAGATGATGACCGCAGGCCCCGCAGACCCATAGGTTGCGCTCCAGTTCCCGGTGATAGAGGATTTCCGAACAACTGGGGCATTTGCGCCACAGATTGTCGGGAATGTCTTTCTTTCTGGTGAGGGCTTTGATGCCCTTGGCAGCTTGATCGAGCCACGACACGAGTGGTTCCTCTCTGCAACCGGGCGGCGGGCCCGGATAACGATAGCCGCGGACGCTGTTGGCGGCTTGCCGCACACCAGTGGCGCCCAGCCGACAACCCGCTACCCATCAGTCGGCATTATGCACGAAGAGCCGTGATGAGGGAGTAAAAACTGTTCCGGTCGCGGCCGGTGGACTCGAGCAAGACGCTGCGTTCACTCGGGCGCACGGCGGATATCCGGATTGCCAGCGGCATGCAGCCCGGCCACCGGACAGCTCAACAAGACGGCATCCTCCTCGTTGTTGGGGTAGTAACCGGTGCGTAACCCCGTCTCCACAAAACCGAGCTGCCGGTAGAAGCCGCGGGCGGCGGCGTTACTCCGACGCACCTCGAGAGTCATCTCGACCAACCTGTTGCGGGCAGCGGCAACCGCAGCAGCCCGGAGCAATCGAGTACCCAAGCCGGTTCGCCGGACGGAAACCTCGACGGCGATATTCAGCAGGTGCAACCGCTCACCCATGTGCCACGACATCAGATAGGCGAGCAGTGTCCCTTCGCGTTCGGCCACCAGACACAAGCGCAGAGGATCGGGCTGCAACTCGGCCTGCAGCAAGACCGGCAACCACGGATCGTTGAAGCTCGCTTGTTCGATGGCACACACCCGGGCGAGATCGCCCGCGTGCCCCGGACGCAGCACGACGGGCCCAGAATCCTTCACGACTGCTCCGGTTCGTCAGACGCCCCGGTGGCGGCGCCAGCAGCGTCGGGCCCGCTGCGGTGACGGCTGTATTGACTACGGGTGTAAAGAGGCGTCAGATCGATGTTGCGTTTGACCTCGGCGTCGGAAACACGCAGATACAGCGGCACCAGCGAAAACGGGTGCACCGGTGGCAGATCGACGTTGCGGTCGGCCAGCGCGGCAGCCAACACTTCGGCCGTGCCGGGTTGGGCCGACGACCAGACCCGTCGGATCGGCGTACCGCGCGCGGCCAGTTCCGCGCGCAGCTCGGACTGCCCGCCGACGAGCAAAGCCACACCGTCGCCACCGAAGACCGGTGTTTCGACATCTACCACCAGGTCGCGGAGTCGTTGCCACCAGGTATCGGGCGGCTGCGCAGCGGGCTCGGCTACCGGCGTGACCCAACCGCCAGCGCGGCGGTAAACCGCGGCAAAGATCTCCCCCCGGCGGGCGTCGAGAACCGGCACGGCCAGGTCGGCATCGGGTTGCTCGGCCAGTAGGGCGGCGGCCATGGCCGCAAGGGTCGAGACCGCGACCAACCGTGCGTCCAGGGCGTAGGCAAGTGCCTTGGCCGTCGCCACACCGATGCGAACGCCGGTGAAACTACCCGGCCCGGTAGTTACACCGACAGTGGTGATTTCTGTCAGATCGCGGTGGGCGTCGGCCAGCATCTCGCCGACCACCGGTAGCAGAGCGTCGGCGTAGCTGCCGGCTACGTTGTGTCGACGCCCGGCGAGCACGCCAGCGGCGTCGGCCAGCGCGAAGCGGCCCGACACAGTCGCGGTATCGAAAGCAAGGGTTAGCACGACGGTTCTCCCGCACAGACGAGCAGATCAAGCCAAGCCGCCGGCAACTCCGGCACGCCGCGCAGGTGCCAGGTTCGCTCGTCCACCTCGGCGCCGGGCAAGACCAGAAGTTCGAGACGGCGCGGTACCAGCGCCAGCATCGGCTGCGGCCACTCCGCGACCGCGACCGCACGACCGGTGGCGACCTCGTCGAGCAACTCGTCCAGACCGATGTCGGTCAAGTCGGCGCCGGGCGCGATCCGGTAGAGGTCGATGTGGTGTATGATCGGACTGCCGGGGTAACTGTTGACCAGAGTAAAGGTAGGCGACGTAACTTCCTCGGCCACGCCCAGTGCCCTGCACATCCCCTGGACGAAACAGGTTTTCCCCGCGCCGAGCGGTCCGTAGAGTAACAACACTTCGCCGCCGCGTAACCGTTTCGCTGCCCGCGCACCGAGGGCCCGCGTCTGCGCCGCGGAGGTAGCAGCGCCGCTACAGGTGAACTCGGCCGGCTTCGGAATCGTCTGATCCGCCACGCGGTCTCCTCCCTAAGAACGAGGCCGCATGACCACAAAGGGACAGATCATTTCCTCGAGGCTGATCCCGCCGTGCTGGAAGCTGTCGCGATACAACCGTTCGTACTCGTGGTAGTTGGTTGGATAGACCAGGTAGTAGTTCTCGGTGGTGATCACGTAGTTCTCGATGGCCGACCGCGCGGGCAATTGGTATTGCTGCGGGTCCTTCATCAAGAACACCTTCTTGTCGTCCACCGATAGGTTGTCGCCGAACTTGTAGCGTACGTTCTTGCTGGTGTCACGATTCGCCCGGATCTGGGTCGCACGCCGGCAGAACATCGAGCCGTGGTCAGTGGTCAAGACGACCGTCACCGACCGGCGAGCCATCTGCTTGAGCACCTCGAACAGTGCGGAGTGCTCGAACCAGGAACGCATCAGACTGCGGAACGCGGCCTCGTCCGGCGCCAGCTCCTTGAGGATCTGCGACTGGCTGCGACCGTGGGCCATGATATCCAGGAAGTTGTATACCGATGCGATCAGCCGGATATCGCCGAGCGAACCGTAGAGCTTACGTAGCTGGTCGGTCTCCCGCGCGTCGGTGACCTTGAAGTACTTGTAACTCTTGGCCGCCGGACTATCGAGTTGTTCCAGCTGCAGGCCGAGCAGTTCCCCTTCGAACGCGTTACGGCTGCCCTCGTCGTGGCCCGCCGTCCACCACTGCGGGTAGTCCCGCGCAATTTCCAGAGGATAGAGACCGGAAAAAAGCGCGTTGCGCGCGTACGGTGTGGCCGACGGCAACAGCGACCAGTAGTGACGCCGGTCGAGGTGAAACAGCGGCTCGAGTAGCGGCTCGATCATGCGCCACTGATCCAACCGCATGCAATCGATGACGATCCAGACCACCTGCTCGTTGGCCTGCACTTCCGGCTCGATCCACTTGCGGTAGACGGCGGTGCTGAGCACAGGCGCATCGTCAGCGCCTTGGACCCAGTCCTGATACCTGTCGCGCACGTAGCGCGAGAGCGCCAGATTCGCCGCGGCCATCTGTTCACCCTGCGTCTCGAGCAATCCGCGGTCGCTGTACTGGAACAGGTCCATCCCCCAGGTGACGAGGTCGGCGTAGATACCTTCCCAATCGGCCGGGCTGTTGGCGGAACCGATACGCTGCGAGGCTTGGGCGAAGTGGCTGAGGTAGTCCCGGGTCACCTGTTGGCTGGTGAGCTGGCGTGCCTCGAGTTGGCGCGTCAACGCCGAGAGGATCTGCAGCGGTGAGACCGGTTTGACCAGGTAATCGTCAATCCGCTTGCCGATCGCCCGACTCATCAGATCCTCGGCTTCGCTCTTGGTGATCATGATCACCGGTATATGCTGCTGGAGCTTTTTGATCTCTTCGAGGGTTTCCAGCCCCCCCATGCCGGGCATCATCTCATCGAGCAGAATGGCATCGAACGGCTGCTCGGCCAGAAGCGCCAGGGCGTCGCGACCGTTGGTCACCCCCGTGACTTCGTACCCCCGCTCACCGAGGTAAACCACATGCGAGCGAAGTTGATCGATGTTGTCATCGACCCATAGGATGCTAAACGCCACGATCGGGCTCCTCTCCGGGCAACAGGATCGAAATGGTAGTTCCGTGTGAACTGGTCGTCTCGACGCGGATGCGACCACCGTGATACTGGGTTACGATTCGCTTGACCAGAGCAAGGCCCATTCCCCAGCCTCGTTCCTTGGTCGTGAACCCGGGCTCGAAGATCTTGTTCCCAACCCCTTGGGCCACACCTCCACCCGTATCGGTGACGCGGATCACGACGTTACCACCGGGCCGGTCTGCCAGCTGGATGGTGATGGTACCCTTCCCCGCCGTAAGCGCGTCGATACCGTTCTTGATCAGGTTTTCGAGTACCCACTCCATGAGATCGCGGTTGAAGTGACAGACGTTGTGGACAACCCCTTCGCGCCGCAGCTCGACGCGGCCACCGAGGTGCGGTAGACGGCGTCGGAAATAGACGATCACCTCGTCGACCACCGCCGTCATATCGGTGTCGTCGTGCATGGGCTGAGAACCGATCTGGCTAAAGCGAGTGGAGATCTTCCCCAGTCGCTCTACATCGCGATTCAGCTCCTGCATGACCTCGTCGCCCTCGCCTACCCGCTCACCCAGAATCGCCAGCCAGCCCATCACGCTGGTCAGCGGGGTACCTAGCTGATGCGCAGTCTCCTTGGCCATCCCGGCGAATAGCGCCTGCTGCTGCGCGTCGCGTCTGGCCTGTAGCGCCCAGACGATCAGCAGGAAAAATAGAGCCATCAGCATCAATTCCAAAAAGGGCATCCAGCGCACGCGTTGACTGAGAGCGGATTTGCCGTAGTGAACCGTGCCGAGTCGCTGCCCGTCCGGCGCGACGATGGCGAACGGCTCCTGCTCCGCGTCGAACTTCTCGGCCAGAACCAGTATCCGCACCAGCTCGGGGCTCGATGGCGCAGTCGGGTCCTCTTCGAGCAGCTGCTGGTAGCCGGGCATGGGGATGCCGATCACCGGTTCGTTCCACAGGAACGGCCGCCCGGCGTTGTCGGTGACGATGAACGGCACTTCGATTTCGTTGATCAGCGCGATGACTTGCTGGATATCGCTCGTCTGCCCGGTGAGCAACAAACGGCTGGCCAGTCCCGAAAACATTTCAGTGGTCAACTCGCTCTGTCGCTCGACACTCCGGCTGATGTGGATGGTGAACAGCGTCACCGCAACGACGATGCTCAGACCACCGACCAGCAGGTAAGCGGTGAAGAGATGCCGCCTGCCGAGGCTCATGAATCGATGGAAGTTGGCCTTCATCGGGATGGCTCCTCGCCGACAGCGGCGCGGGCACTGCAGGTACGGCCAGAGTCAGCGGGATCCGCGGTGCCGCCACGCACCAGCGCCGCGTTCACCCTATGAACTCCTGGTCCGCGAAGTAACTTCGTAGCACGTCCGGCACAGTGATCCGGCCGTCGGCAGTCTGGTAGTTTTCCATGATCGCCACCAGGATGCGCGGTAACGCCAGCGCCGAACCGTTGAGCGTGTGGACGAATCCTCTGCCGCTGGGGCCCTTGTAGCGGATGCCGGCCCGTCTCGCCTGGAAGTCGCAGAAATTGCTACACGAGGAGACCTCGAGCCACTTGCCGACACCGGCCGCCCACACCTCAAGATCGTAGCACTTGGCGGCGGCAAAGCTCAGATCGCCCGAGGCGAGGTTCAGGACCCGGTACGGCAATTCCAGCTTCTGCAACAGCGCCTCGACATCGGCAGTCAAGCTCTCCAGCTCGTCCCACGAGTGCTCCGGCAGCACGAATTTGACCAGCTCGACCTTGTGGAACTGGTGGACCCGCAACAGACCGCGCGTATCCTTGCCGGCCGCCCCCGCCTCGCGCCGGAAGCACGGCGAGAACGCCACGTACTTGCGCGGGAGGTCCTCGCCGCGCAGGGTCTCGGCGCGATGCAGGTTGGTGACCGGCACCTCCGCGGTCGGAATCAGAAACAGATCGTCCACCTGACAGAGATACATGTCGTCAGCCAGCTTGGGCAGCTGACCGGTGCCGATCATCGCCTCGCGATTGACCAGATAGGGAATGTTGACTTCGGTGTAACCGCGGGCGCGGTTCTCATCGAGAAACCAGTTGATCAACGCCCGCTCCAACCGCGCGCCGTCACCTTTGAGCAACGTGAACCCCGAGCCGCTCAAGCGCGACGCGCGCTCGAGGTCGAGAATGTCGAGTTCGGCTCCGATGTCCCAGTGGGGCATCACCGTGAACTGGCGATCGGGTGGATCGCCCCAGGCACGCACCAGGACGTTGTTTTCCTCGCCACCGGCCGGCACCGACTCGTCCGGAACGTTGGGGATCTGCAGGTAGAGCCGTGCGACCTGCTCGTCGAGGAGTGCCGCTTTAGCTTTGAGCTCTTTCAAGCGGCGGGCTACCGCCTTCATGGCGGCGATCGCCGTGGCCGGATCCTTACCCGCTTTTTTTCGTTCGGAAATTTCCCGGTTGGCGCGGTTCGCCTCGGCTTGCAGTTCCTCCATTTCCTGTAGAGCCGCACGCCGCTCGGCATCCCGAGTGTAGTAGGCCTCGATATCGACCGCCTCGTTCTTCAGGGCGACCGCTCGGGTGACCAGATCCCGATTTTCGCGGATGAACTTCCGATCGAGCAAGAGGAGTCCTTCCTGGGCTCAAGCGGCGCGGTACGCCATGATATTCACGAACCGGACCGCCGCGGGAGAATCGATTTGCAATCGCGGCGCGCGGCTGATAGAAGGGTATAAGCAATTGCGGATTCAGGCACAAGGCAAAACGGACTGGAGCTAGCTGTGGACCGTCGCGAGTTGCTCGCAGGATTGCGCGCTCTGCCAATGCGCAACCGGATCATCACCGCGCTGGATGTCCCGACACCGGCGGAGGCTTACGACATCGCGAAACGACTCGGTCCGGACGGGCGCTTCGTGAAGGTCGGTCTGGAACTCTTCTCGGCCACCGGGCCCGCCATCATCGCCGGCTTGTCGGCGCTGGGCAAGGAGATCTTCCTCGACTTGAAGTATCACGACATCCCCAACACGGTGGCCAGTGCCGCCCGTGTGGCCGCACAACTCGGCGTGGCGATGTGTACCGTGCACGCGGCCGCCGGACGGACAGCCATGACCGCTGCGGCGACCGCGCTGGCCACCGCACCACCGGGACCGCTCGGTCGCCGACCCGCCCTGTTGGCGGTAACGGTGCTGACCAGTTTGAGCGACCCAGAATTGCATGAGGTCTCTCCGTCACCCGACCAGGTGCAGGACCGCGTCGACCGTCTCGCACGTTTGGCCTGGGACTGTGGCTGCGACGGACTGGTCTGCTCCGCTGCGGACCTGTCTCGTCTGCGCGCAGTGGTCGGCAACGAACCGCTCGTGGTCACACCCGGTATCCGCCCCCGCGGCGGGGCGACCGACGACCAGCAGCGCGTCGCCACCGCAGGCGAAGCCGTGGCCGCCGGTGCCGACTACCTCGTCGTCGGTCGCCCCATCACCCGATCCGCCGACCCAGGAGAGTCCCTCGCCGCGCTGGCCGACGAACTGACCGCTATCGATTAGACGGACCTGACCGGGATGATCCGTGGACGGTCGAGGGCAGCGTTCCCAACGATCAGGAGCTACAGAACGATGACAGCGAACAACGTCCTCGACTTGATGGCAGAACTGGGTGCCCTGCAGAAGGGTCACTTCCTGCTGAGCAGCGGGCGACACAGCGACACCTACTTCCAGTGCGCCCGGATCTTGCAGTTTCCGGACCTCGCCCGTGAACTCGGAGTCGAACTCGCGCAGCGCTTCGACAACCTGACCACCGACCTGGTGGTCAGTCCCGCTCTCGGTGGTATCATCGTCGGCCACGAAGTGGCCCGCGCGGTCGGTCGGCGCTTCGTTTTCACCGAACGCCAGGATGGCGTCATGTGCATACGCCGCGGATTCACCATCGAGCAGGGCGAAAAGGTCCTGATCGCCGAGGACGTGGTCACCCGGGGAACGTCGCTGCTGGAAGTGATCAAGGTCGTTGAGCAGGAGGGCGGGGTGGTGGTCGGCCTCTGTTCCATCGTCGACCGCACCGGCGAGGATGTCGCACTACCATTACCGCTGCAGGCGCTCGCGAGGGTCGAGGTGACCACGTACGAACCGGACACCTGCCCGCTCTGCAAGCAAGGCGTGCCGGTCAACAAGCCCGGCAGCCGAGGAAACTGACCCCCCATGCCGCGCGCGCGACTGTATCAGGTAGCCGTGCCGCTGGCGATCGTACTGCTGGTCGTCGCGCTCTGGCTGATCCTGCACCCACCGCCACCGTTTCTGGCCACCAGCGACCTTTACACGCATCTGTCCGTGGCCCGGCATCTGGCCGACGGCGACGGATTCCTTTGCGATGTTACTTACCCCTTGTCGTTTGCCTTCCCCTGGGCCTGTACGCTGCCGCAACCGCTGATCCACCGTCCGCCGGGCTACGCATTGCTCCTGGTACCGATCTACCTGATCGCCGGTGGTGATCCGCAACAGACGTTGGTACTCGTGCACTGGCTGATGGCGGTCGTCCTGGGCGCGACTCTCTGGCTCGGCATCACCGCTTTCAGCCGGTGCGGACGAAGATGCGCGACAGCGCCATGGCTCGTGCTCTGGCTGAGCAGTCCTCTACTGGTATTCGTCTTCGGCTGGGGGCAGGTCGAGGCGGTGGTCGGATTGGTCATGCTCACGTTGTGGCTACGCTGGCGCGTACCACCGGCTGCGACGCCGTCGGAGGCACACCCGCCCGTGCACCGGGCAAACTGGTCACTGCCGGGCTGGTCCATCGACGGCACGCTCTGCGCAGCGTTGACCTTGCTGCGCCCGGAGCTGATCTGGTTGCCACTGCTCTGGTGGTACGGGCTGCGCTGGTTACCGGTGCGGCAGCGACCGGTGCCAGCCGCTACCGCACTCGCTGCTGCTGCCGACGTATCTGGTACGCCCGGGGCAACCGGCCGGCGACGACAACGGGACGCGCTACTCACCCTTGCCGTCTGGTGTGCGCTGGTCGTACCGTGGGCCGGCCGCAACTGGCGTCTGACCGGCAACCCGTTCTTCTCCCTGCAGAGCTACGCCGAGCACGTCAAGATGACCGACAGCTGGCCGCAGTACACGGTCTATCGGTCCCTCCAGCCCCAGCCACTGGGGCAGACTCTGCGCGACGACCCGTCGTTGGTACTCGGTAAGACGCGAGCCGGGATCGGTTTCTTCCTACGCCACTTGGGCAACTGGCTGCCCTGGTCGTTACTGACCGCTGGCGCGGCGCTCTGGCTGGCGCGCCGCAGGTGGCGACTGCTACCGGGCGAGCCCCTCTTCCTGGTCGGCATGACCGGTGCGGTGTTGATCTTGCTCTACGCGCCGTTCGACCACGAATTACGGCACCTGGTGCCGCTCTGGCCCATCGCAACCTGGGAGCTGTGCCTGCTCGGAGCCAACGCGCTGGGGACCGCAGGACTCCTACCCGACCAGTTGCCGCGCCACCGCGCGGCACTACTGCGGAGCGCGCTACTGGTGTTGGTCGTCGCGGTGGGTACGTGGCTCACACCGGCGCAGGTACCGGGCTGGGTCCACGCGGCGCAGATCGCCACCCGCGACGCACCACGCACCGCGGCGCTGGTCGCCCGTGCCGACGAACTGCCGCCCGGCCCGGTATTTTGCGACAACGCCGCAATGCTCTGGCTGACGGGACGCGCCGGTGTCTGGGCACCAATCGATGACGAGGTGGCAGCGGAAATCCGACGGCGGGTACCCCAGCTCACCCACGCGCCGTGGTTACGTCTGAACGACGACTAGAACTCGTGGTCGGACCCTCTCCGTGGCCAGAGCGGGCCAGGCGGGCCGCCAGAGCGGGCAGCAAGTCGGTCCAAGATCGCTATTCCTTGACCAGCTCGCTGCCGACGAGCCGGAAGCGCCAGACAACGCTCTCGGTCGGACAACAGAGCGGGTCATCGGGGCCGTGAACGACCAGGGCGAGTTCGATCAGACCGCCGTTGATCGCCATGCGCTCAGGCTTGACGCGGTCTCCCAGGAAGTAACGCGCGGTGTCTTGTGGTTTTCCGCCGCGGTCGAGCACGACGGCCAGATCGACGAAGACTCCGCTGCCCCCGGTGTTGGTCGCCAGCAAGACGGCAGCATCGTCGACACCATCACCATCCAAATCGCCATAGGCCCGTAGATTCAGCAGTTCCATGTGGAGGTACTCGTCGGTGTTGGTGTACTGACCGTCGGTCAGCTGGACAGTCTCACCCGTTTGAATACCGTCGAGGTAGACCGCATTGGCTAGCGCAGCTTCTGACAACCGCGCCACATCAGCTGCTTGCCGCTCCGTACCAGTCTCACGGCCGCACCCGAACAAGCAGCTCACGACCAACCCCAGAATCACCACCTGACGCTTCATCACCAAACCTCTTTTCAAACCACCACGAACTACATATTGCGCCGGTACTGGCCTCCCACCTGATATAGCGCTCGGGAGATCTGCCCCAGGCTGCAAACTTTCGCCGCTTCCATCATAGCTGCAAACACGTTTTGGTGCTCGACCGAGGCGCGCTGCAGATCATCGTCAGCCTGCTGCAACGCCGTGCGGTTGCGCCCCTGGAACGCGGCGAGCGAAGCGATGGCGTAGTCCTTCTCGGCCGTGGTCGATCGGATCACCTCGTCGGGGATGACGGTGGGCGATCCGTTGGGATCGAGGAAAGTATTCACGCCGGCAATGGGCAGCTTACCACTGTGCTTCATGGTCTCGTAATAGAGCGACTCTTCCTGGATCTTGGTCCGCTGGTACATCCGCTCCATGGCGCCGAGCACACCGCCGCGTTCGCTCAACGACTGGAATTCTTGCCGGACCGCCTCTTCGACCAGATCGGTCAACTCCTCGATGATGAACGAGCCTTGCAGCGAGTTTTCGTTCTTAACCAGGCCCAGTTCGTGATTGATGATCAGCTGGATCGCCACCGCGCGGCGGACGCTTTCTTCGGTCGGCGTGGTGATCGCCTCGTCGTAGGCATTGGTGTGCAACGAGGTACAGTTGTCATTGACGGCATAGAGCGCTTGTAGCGTCGTACGGATGTCGTTGAACCCGATCTCCTGCGCGTGCAGACTGCGGCCCGAGGTCTGGATATGGTACTTCAGCTTCTGGCTGCGCTCGTTGCCGCCGTACTTGTACTTGATCGCCTTGGCCCAGATCCGGCGCGCTACGCGACCGATGACCGAGTACTCAGCGTCGAGACCGTTGCTGAAGAAAAACGACAGGTTGGGTGCGAACCGATCGATGGACATCCCCCGCGCGAGGTAGTACTCGACGAACGTGAAACCGTTGGCGAGGGTCAACGCCAGCTGCGTGATGGGATTCGCCCCCGCCTCGGCAATGTGGTACCCGGAGATCGATACCGAATAGAAGTTCCGTATGTTCTGCTCGATGAAATATTCCTGAATGTCACCCATCATACGCAGCGCGAACTCCGTGGAGAAGATACAGGTATTCTGCGCCTGATCTTCTTTGAGAATGTCCGCCTGGACCGTACCGCGTACGCGGCCGAGGGCGTCCGCCTTGATCCGTTCGTAGATCTCGCGCGGCAACACCTCGTCACCGCTGACGCCGAGCAACATCAGACCCAGCCCGTCGTTACCCCGCGGCAGCTCACCCTGGTAGCACGGCCGCTCGCCCCCCTTCTCCCGATAGAGGGCGACGATCTTCTGTTCGGTCGCTTCGGCGAGTCCCTCGGCGCGGATGTGCTTCTCGCACCCCTGGTCGATCGCCGCGCTCATGAAGAACGCCAGAACCATCGGCGCCGGCCCGTTGATCGTCATCGAGACGCTCGTCTTCGGGTCGGCCAGGTCGAAACCGCTGTACAGTTTCTTGGCGTCGTCGACCGTCGCGATGCTCACACCGCTGTTGCCGATCTTGCCGTAGATATCCGGGCGCTCGGCGGGGTCCTCGCCGTAGAGCGTCACCGAGTCGAAAGCGGTCGAGAGCCGTTTGGCCGGCATGCCGTACGACACGTAGTGGAACCGGCGGTTGGTGCGCTCCGGTCCACCCTCGCCGGCGAACATACGTGTCGGATCCTCTCCTGAGCGCTTGAGCGGGAAGACTCCGGCGGCGAAGGGGAAGAACCCCGGCGCGTTCTCGGTGAGGATCCAGCGCAGGATCTCACCCCAGTCCTGGTAGCGCGGCAGAGCGACGCGCGGGATGCGCGTATGGCTGAGCGACTCGCGGTAGAGATCCTGCTCGATGGTCTTCTCGCGCACCTTGAACTGGTACTTGTCCGCCCGGTACCGCTCCACCGTGCGCGGCCATTCGCGGAGCGACTGACGGCAAGCCTGATCGAGGCGTGACTCGAGTTCTTGATAGCGGTCGACCAGATCCTGCAGATAGTCGGGTTCACCCTCGACGCGCTCGATCGCCGTGACCACTCCTGCTGCCGTCGGCTCGACCACCTCGATCCGCTTCTGGCCGATGCCGGCGCGCAGCATTTCGATGGTCCCGTTCAGCTGGTACATCTGCCGCGCAATGGCGGTCTGGCCAGCCACGAACCGGTCGTAATCTCGGCTGCTCTCGACGATCTCGGCCAGGTAACGTACCCGCGCCGGCGGGATGACGAAACGTCGCTCGCTCATCCCCTTGGTCAACGTGGCGGACGAGGCGAGGTCGGTTCCGGTCTTGGCGACGATCGTGGCCATGATCTGGCCGTAGAGTACGTTCATCCCCGGGTCGTTGAACTGCGAGGCGATGGTCCCAAAGATCGGTAGCTGCTCGCTGTCGGTGTCGAAGAGCCCGCGGTTGCGCTGGTACTGCTTGCGTACATCGCGCAGGGCATCGAGGCTGCCGCGCTTGTCGAACTTGTTGATGGCGATCAGGTCGGCGAAGTCGAGCATGTCGATCTTCTCGAGCTGGGTCGCCGCACCGTATTCGGCGGTCATCACGTAGAGCGCCACGTCGCAGTGATCGGTGATCGAGGTATCCGATTGCCCGATGCCGCTGGTCTCGACGATCACCAGGTCGAACCCGGCCGCCCGGTAGATGTCGATGGCGTGGCGTACGTGCTCACTGAGCGCCAGATTGGCTTGCCGCGTGGCCAAGGAACGCATGATGACCCGCGGATCGTCGATGGCATTCATGCGGATGCGGTCCCCCAGCAATGCGCCACCGCCGCGCCGCTTGGAGGGGTCGACCGATACGATGGCGATGCTCTTGTCGGCGAAGTCGTTCAAGAACCGGCGGACCAGTTCGTCCACCAAGGACGATTTACCCGCCCCGCCGGGCCCGGTGATACCGAGCACCGGAATGGTCTGGCCGGCGCTCAGCTTGGCGATCTGCGGCGACAGCTCGGCGTAGGCGTCCGGATGGTTCTCCGCCAGCGTGATCAGCTTGCCGAGGTGTTGAGGGTCACGCGCAGCGAGGCGATCGGGGTCGATCGGATAAGGTGGTTCGACCGTGGCGAAGTCGCAGCGCTCCAGCAGATCGTCGATCATCCCCTGCAGGCCCAGCGAGCGTCCGTCGTCGGGCGAGTAGATCCGCTCGATGCCGTACTCGTGCAACTGCTCGATCTCGGTCGGCAGGATCGTACCACCCCCGCCGGCGAAGATCTTGATTCCGGCCCCGTCCCCGCCCAGCAGATCGTACATGTACTGCAGAAACTCGACGTGCCCACCCTGGTAGGAGGTGATCGCCACGGCCTGCGCATCCTCCTGAATCGCGCAGTCGACGATCTGCTTCACCGTGCGGTTGTGGCCGAGATGGATCACCTCCGCGCCGGCCGCCTGGAGAATCCGGCGCATGATGTTGATCGCCGCGTCGTGGCCGTCGAACAGACTGGCGGCAGTCACGATGCGGATGTGGTTCTGCGGCCGGTAAGCCGGACTCTTCGGCATGGATCAACCTCCGTAGACAAACTAATCGAAGAAGATGCTGAAACCCAAGATGAGCGTGGTGCGGAAGTATTTCACACGTGCATCGATTTCGAGTTGCGGGGGTTCGCCCTCCTGCCCATCATCGACGATTATCCTGTCCTGGTCCGCGCCGCCCCAGGCTACCACGGCGCCGAGCGTGAAGTGGGAACGGCCCATGTCAAACGTGGCTCCTCCGGACAGATGATAGATGTTCCAGCGAGCCAGGGGAAAAAGGTTGATCGAATCAGCCGGCTTGGCGGAAAAATCGGTACGGAAACCTCCGTAAGCCTCCACTCTCTCGGTGAACCGCTGTTGCCAGCCGACAGCGAGGTTCAAGACCGCATCGAATTCCTGGCGGAGATTGACGTCGATCGGCTCGCCCGTGGCCGGATCCTGCACCGGCTCGGTGGTGAGGACTTCCCGCTCGTCGACACGGCTGAAGTACTCCACGGCGACGTTCAGAACGCTACGACCGCGTTCGTAGCCTACCCCGGCGCCAATGGCCAGCGGAGAGACATAATCCGCGGGAATGTCTTCCTGCAGGCCCGCCGCCACCAACCCTGGCCCCCCCTGCACGACCAGCGACCGCGATACGTACGTGTCCCCGCTCCCGAACAACCGCAGGCTCGGGGTCGTCACCGTGGCGCCGAATCGCCAGGCTCCGTATACGGCCGAGGCGCCGATCTTCAGCAGGAGCCGCCAGTTTTCGAATCTGACATCGCGGGTTTCCATAAATATGCCGGCCAGCCCGGTCGTATCGACCGCCTGGGCCACCAGCTCCGAACCGACCCGCTGCGAGCGCACCGTCAGATACGGCGAGATCCCGATGCCCCACCTCTTGCCCACCGGCTGTGAAAGCGTAAACCCCACCCAGGTTTCGGTCAGCCTCTCCTCGCCATCGAAACT
>JAUVBS010000530.1 GCA_030591105.1 bacterium
ACCGGTGGTGCAGTGACGCGAGGCGCTGATGCCGATGGCGTGCTGGATCTGTTCGGCGGAGAGTTCGCACATCCGTCCGGCCACGATGGGTGCGGCGACGGCGGTCAGGGTCGCGTGGTGCCAGCCTACTTCGCGGATGCCGGGGAACGACGCTTCGCAGAGCCGTTGCTCGAACTCATGGCCGATGACGATGCCGAGCAGCAAGTCGCGGCCCGAACCGGCACTGCGTTCGGCGCAGGCCAGCGCCGCCGGGATGATGTCACTCGGGTGGGACGGGTCCTGCTTCCAGTAGATGTCGTTGTAGTCCATCACCCGGATCATCAGTGCGTTGGCCAGGGCGGCCGATACCGGATCGATGCGCCGGCCGGTGCCGATCACCGTGGCTGCGCCGTAGCCGGCTATCTCGTCCAGTACATCCAGCGCGATCTGGACGTCGGGTTGTACCAGACCTCCGTAGGCGCAGGCCAGCGAGTCGAGCAAAAAGCGCTTGGCCGTGGTGACGACTTCTGCGGGCAAATCCTCGTACACTACCTTGGCGGCCCACTCGGCCATCGTGCGGGTGACGAACGTAGCCGGTGCGGTCTCTTGATTCATGTCACTCTCCTTCGCCCTCGATCGGGCCCGGACCCGGGTAGGTGTCGGCGATGTACTCTTGAAGGTAATTGATCTGGACCCTCTGGTCGCGCGATATTTGCTTGACCACGTCACCAATCGAGACGATTCCCTTCAGGTCGGCCCCCTCGAGCACCGGGATATGGCGGATGCGTTTCTCGGTCATGATAGCGGCGACTTCGTCGAGACCACACTCGGGAGTCACGTAGATGACCTTGTGGGTCATCAGCTCGCGGACCGGTGTCGTGCGCGCGGTGCGTCCCTGTTCGGCGACGAAACGCAAGTAGTCGCGCTCGGTCAGAATACCGCAGATATTGCCGTCGACGGTCACCAGTACGGCGCCGACGTTCATCTCGACCATCTTGGTCACTGCGGCGAAGACGGTGTCGTCGGGACCGACAGAATAGATGGGGCGCTCTCCCTTGAGTTTCAGCAGTTCGTTTATCGATTTCATCGGTATATCCTCCGTTGTTGTAAACGGCTCACTCCGGGCGCAACCGGTGTTGCGTCCAGAGGACCAGCGCCACCGCGCAGGCCAAGAGTAGCGCTCCGGTTCCCTGATGGGCGGTGGTCAGCGCGATGTCGAGGGGGAGCGGAGCGGTGTTCGATCGCTGGACGCCGATGGCCACCAGTGCGCCCATCCCGAGTATCAGTTGCACCAGCAGCAACGCCAGCAGCGTTTTACCCAGCAGACGTAGCTCCGGGTAATGTGCGTTTCGACCCCAAGCGCGTATGCCCACCGCGAGTCCGGCCAAGATCACCACGACCGCCATGGTCATGTGGATCATCAAGCCGCCCGAGACGTGGCGGACCAGAGCGCCCAACACGAGTTGCATCACGAGCACAGCCGCGAAAATCCGGGTCAGGCCGCGGTCGGTGGCTGCGGCCGGTTCGATCTGAGCCGGTGCGGTACGGGTCCAGGCAGCGCTGGTAAAAACGGCGATGGCCACCATGG
>JAUVBS010000234.1 GCA_030591105.1 bacterium
CGAGCGTGTTGTCGAAGTTCTGCAACACGTAAGGGTGGATTTGCGCGGCCAGTACGCCGTTGCTATAGGCGCCACTGCGCTTGTCCTCGTTGGGGTAGACGTCGGTCCAGCCGCTGGCCGGGTCCATACCGATGGCCGCTTGCTTGACGTACCCCTTGCCCAAAGGTTGCAGCGCCTCGGTGATCATCTCGCGTCCCTGGTCGTAATCATAGGTGGCGTCGGCGTCCGGTAGCAGCGGGTTGTAGAGATTGGCGAAGGTGAGCGGTCCGTCGAGTCCGAGGACCTTCTGCCGCAGGGCGACATACTTGTGCAGCGTCCGCGGCAAATTCTCGCGAATGGTCCCGACGAGCATGCGGTACGCATCGGGCGAGATGTTATCGGGCGACAGCGAGGCTTCCAGGCAATCACTATAGCCACGTGCTTCCTTGGTCGCGATGTGGTTCTGGACCACACCATTGAGCAGGACCGCGAAGGTGTTCTCGTAGCTGCGCAGGGTGCCGAAAAACGCCTCGGCGGCCTGCTTGCGTACGGCGTAAGAGGTTGCACCCCGGTAGGTGGAGAAGTTGTTGAGCGACAGCTTCACCTCTTGGCCCGACGCGTCAATGAGCATGGGGAAGTCCACATCCACGCCGAGCAAGGCCTCGTGGGCGTCGCTCGCGGTGGCGCGCATGCGGCCGGTGATCGCCATCAGTTTCTCACCGGGACCGTCGAGGGTGTGTTCTTGTTGCCGCCACAGCTCGGAGAAGTAGTACTTGTAGACCTGCAACTCGGGCATCTCCCTCATCCAGCCTTCGATCTTCTCGCGCGGGATGGTGAGCAGCTCGGGCTCGATGTAGGAGGTTTCCTGGCCGAACTTCGGACCCAGTTGCTGTACACGGCCTTGGTTTGTCCGGGCTGCGGAGTTACCCTGATCTACGTCGAACTGTAGCTGAGCGTAGACCATCAGGCGGTAGAAGCGATTGAGCATGCCGTACACCGCTTCCTGGGCGTCGTACAGCACCTGGCCGGACTCGCCGAGTCGTCCCTTGAATCCGCCGAGCTTCGGCAGGTCGGCCTCGAACGCGGACAGCTCCGCTTCCCAGGCTTCTGACGTCGGGAAGATATCGTCCCACTGCCACTGGTAATCCGTCGGTACCGAGGAACGTGGGGCGGTGGCGTCGGGCTCGTAAGCGAGAACCGGTAGCGCGATCAGCAGGCAGAGCAGCGTTGCCAGCAGAACCGATCGGTGAACGAGATTGCAGTGACCCTTTCTCATCGAGGACCTCCTGAGAGTATACAGACAGGCGTCAGCCCGACCACTGGTGTGGTCGGGCTGTCGGGGGGTTTTGCTGCGGCAACCTCCGACCGCGGCCCGGGTAAGGGACGGTCTCAGAGCGGATTGCCAAACTTGTCCACGGCCGGCAGTGTGCGGTCGCGCCGTGGCGTGATGGAGTTGGCCAGTTCGTCCGGTAGCTCGATCTCGACCGGATGCCAGTCGGGATTATCGCCGCCGGCCGGGTCGTAATAGTGTAGAATCTGCGCGTCGATGCCGACTGCGTATAAATTGTCGGCAGCGGTGCCCCAGATATCCAGGAGCCACAAGCCGCCCTGGTAGATGATATCGGTGGAGACGACCGGGGTGATCGCCGCCGGGTCGCGTAGAATTTCCTGCCGGACGATCTGCCCACCCTGGGTCACGTAAAAGACGAGCCACACGTCCGGTGCGGAGTCGTCGATCCAGATGCCGTAGATCGGATCGTCGAAAGCAGGACTGAACAGCTCGCGCCAGAAAAGAGGCCCCGCGTTGTCCTGCTGGAGCTGGAAGGCGCGCCCGCCGTTGGTGCCGATGAAATTGGTCGGTAGGTCAGCATCGCTCCAGGCCGCGTACACCCACTCCTGTCCGCCGGTTACCAGACGCAGTTCCCATGGCCACCGGACGCAAGAATCGTCGCCCTCCGCGCAAGAATCTTCCATCAGGATCGTGCCGTCGCTGCCGTTGATGCCGTAATAGGCTACGGCAGTCAGCGAGCCGATCTCCTCGTTCCGCGCGAGGGTGTCGGTGGCCGCGCCGTTGTTGTCGCGCTGGATGACGTCGATCGGTGCGGCGTGCCAAGAGTTGCCGGAGTTACTCCGCAGTTCTCCTTGGCGGCCACAGACGTAGATGGCGCCGTCGAACGTGCCGACGCTGTATAAATCGGCGTCGGTTCCGGAGTCCATCCGGCTCCAACCACCGCCGCTGTTGATCAGGATGATACCGTTGTGTCCACAAGCGTAAAAGGTCTGCCCGCCGTTGGGACTCCAGACGTCGGTCAACGGCTCAGCCGTGCCGCTGGTCTGTTGCGTCCAGGCAGTGCCGTTGTAGTGGTAGATCAATCCGGGTTGGCCGACCACGTATATGTCGTCGGTGCCGCCGCCCCACACCGAGTAGAACCACGGCTCAAGGGGCGCTACCGGAGGAGTCATCTGGGGGGGGGCTTCCACGTCACTACCACAGCCGGCCAGCGGTAGGCTCGAAGCCAACGCGCAGGCGCCGATGAGCAGGACCATACCGAACCTGATACCAAACGACCGAGAACCGGCCATGGAATGTTCTCCCTTGTCAGGTCTGTCACGCCGCCACCGTACCGATGTAACGACGGGGGTGCAAGTCCGCAGTTGGCCTCTGATGACCGGAGCTGGTCGTGCAAACCAACTTGTTCTAATAGTAATTAGCCGACGGGCGAAAGTCCATAGCACTCACTTGAAAACCGTGCCGTTGTGGCTTCGAAAATGCGTCTCTCCGTTTTTAACCGCGAATTTGGGCAGGGGGCGGAGAGTCTAACCTCTTGGTAATGAGGGCGTTCGCCGCCACTTCCTGTGGCGGCTCACACCGCACAACGGCTCCATCGCCAACCTGGCTACGGAGCCTTCGTGAGGCCTCATTACCAAGAGGTTAGACTCTCCACCCTACTGCTTAATCTAGCGGCGAAATGGAAAGAACACATTTTCGAAGACACAACGAAACTCTGCGCAGCTGGGATTGGAACGGCGTGAGATCCCAGCTTGCCGAGCCGTGGAACTTACGCGACATTGAGTTTCAGAGATCCCTCGAGCCCGGATTACTACGAATCGATCTGGGTTTTGGCTGTTGTCGGCGGGAGCGTCCCATGAGCCGTGATATCGATCGTGAGCTGGATCCTGGATTTGACCTGTTCGCTGGTATCGACCGGTTGCGTGACGAACTCAATGCCGTCATCCTAGCCCACTATTATCAGGAAGCCGATATCCAGGACGTGGCCGATTTCGTCGGCGATAGCCTGGCACTGAGCCAGCAGGCGGCCGCGACCGACGCCGTGGTGATCGTGTTTGCCGGGGTTCACTTCATGGCCGAGACAGCCAAGATTCTCAGTCCAGAGAAACTGGTGTTGCTGCCGGATCTGGAGGCTGGTTGTAGCCTGGCCGACGGGTGTCCGCCGGACGAATTTGCGGAGTTCTTGGCGCATTATCCCGGGCACAAAGTGGTCAGCTACATCAACTGCTCGGCTGCGACCAAGGCGATGAGCGATGTGATCTGCACCAGCAGCAATGCGCTGAAGATCGTCGAGTCGTTTCCGGAGGACCAGCCGATCGTATTCGCGCCGGACCGCTATCTGGGAGCGTACGTCGCCAAACAAACAGGGCGCGAGCTGGTGCTCTGGCCCGGCTCCTGCGAAGTGCATGAGACGTTCAGCGAACGCAAGCTCGTCGAGTTGAAGGTGCAACACCCCGGCGCCGTGGTCACCGCACACCCGGAGTGTCCCGACCAATTGCTGCAGCACGCCGATCATATCGGATCGACCTCGGCAATGCTGGCCTTCGCGCGCAGTACACCCGAAGGCGAGATCATCGTGGTGACCGAACCGGGGATTCTGCACCAGATGCAGAAAGAGAACCCGGACAAGATGCTGATTCCCGTGCCCGGCGAAGAAGAGAGCTGCAACTGTAACGAGTGCCCTTACATGAAGCTCAACACCCTGGAAAAACTCTACCTGTGCATGCGAAATCGGGCACCCGAAGTGACGGTCTCGGCTGAGCTGCGCGAGAAAGCGCTGGCGCCCATCGATCTTATGCTAGCCCTCAGCGGTGCCGCGCGATGACCCTCAACACTCCCATCTACCTCGATCACAACGCGACGACGCCCATAGATCCGCGCGTGCTGGCCAGGCTACATGAAGTCCAGCGCGATTACTTCGGTAATCCGGCGAGCATGAGCCATGCTTTTGGTTGGGCCGCGGCCAAGCTGGTCGAAGCGGCCCGTGAAGAGGTGGCGGCGTTGATCGGCGCGACGGCGCGTGAGATTGTTTTTACCTCTGGCGCGACCGAGGCCAACAACCTGGCGCTCAAGGGGGTTGCGGCTCGGTACGGCAGCCACGGCAACCATGTGATCACGACAACGTTCGAGCACGAGTCGGTCACC
>JAUVBS010000410.1 GCA_030591105.1 bacterium
ACGGGTATAGCTGTAGTACTGGCTGGCCGCTTCGCCGTCAGAGCTCTTGAGGCTGTAGCCACCGGGCCCCTGCAAGACGACCGGGCGGTCGTCCGTGGTCAGGACCAGATCGAGCGCTAGCTGACGCCGGTCGTCGCGCGCTCGTATCGCGAACCCATCGGCACGGCGTTCCAGCCGCCAGATCGCGTCGGTACCGGCCGGCGCGCGGCTCCAGGCCAGCAGCGTGTCGCCGTAGGTGCCGAAACCGCCCAGGTGCGGCGTCGCGCGGTAAAGCGCTTCGCTGAACAGATGGTCCCCGCTCTCGAAGTCGCTCAAGGCGGCGTGGGTCATCACCAGGTCGGTCGCCGCCCAGGCGGAATCGAGATCCGGCGCTTCTGGTAGAAGGCCTACCCGGAACAGTGTGAACTGGAAGCCGAACTGCCGGTCCGGATCGTCGGTCGCCGCGAGGTGGCCGGTGAAGTACCACCACTCGGTGCGGTAGCCAGGGTGCGACCAGTGGTCGCGCGGAAAATTCCACTGATAATCAGGGCTCGCCTGTCGCCAGCGCGGCGTTTCGGCCGCGCCGGTAACCAGCAAGACGACCACGACCAGCAAAGCGATGTGTAGCTGACGACTACGCATCTTCACGACTCAACTCCTGCGCCGAGGCCAGACTGCTGCGCCAGGCCGGGTAGAGACTCGCCAGCACCGCGCCGGCCAGGATGACCGCCACCTGACGCAGTAGCGCTTCGCCGGGTACAGAGGGCTGGATCGTCCAGCCGAAATAAGCGCGGTTGATCACCAGGATCAACAGCGCCGCCAAGCCGCTGCCGCCCAGCAATCCCAGCACCAGGCCCAGTACGGCGAGGCTCAACCCCTCGCCCAGCAAAAGTCCGAACACCTGGCGCCGCGCCGCGCCCAGCGCGCGGTAGAGCGCCAGCTCGGCGGCGCGCTCTCGCGCGAGAATCAGTAACGTCAGTGAGATCCCGATCACGGCGATCAACAACGCCATCGCCTGCAGGATATAGGTGACGGCGAACGTCTGGTCGAAGATCGCCAGCACGTCCGAGCGCAATTTACGGTTGCTGCGGAAGACGAGCGGCGTACCGCTGTAGTGCGTCTTCAGCTGATCAACCAGTACGGCCGGATCGTACGCCGGCTCGAGAAACAGCGCGATGTTGTTGGTCGGTCCGGGGCCGAAGTAGCGCACCATCAGTGGTAGATCCACAAACGCGGTTCCGCCTTCGGAGGTGTAGTCGTAGACGACGCCGACGATGGGCAAACCGAACGGACCGTCCCGCCCGTAAAGCGTCAAGGTGTCACCGACTGTGAGACTCTCCTTGTGTGCCAGCGGCTCGCTGATCACGATGCCGCCCGAACGGAGACCACGCATGGTCGTGACGGAGTCGCCGGCGAGCAACGGCAGACGCGTCTCCCACGGTACGCCCGCATCGGCCAGGTTCAGACCGTTGAGATAGAGTTCGCGCTGCGTCGTGCGGACACGCAGCCGGCGCTGTCCTTCCACGGCGCGCACTCCGGTCCAAGCGCCCAGCTCGTCGATGATCTGGCGTGACAGGAACGCCTCGCTGTCGGCGCGCACCCACGACTCGGTCGAGACGTAGATATCGGCGCGCATGGTCACGTCCAACCAGTCGATCAACGTCTCGCGGAAGCTGCCGATCAGTAACGTCGTACCGACCAGCATGGTGACCGTCACGGCCAGGCCGCCGACGGCGAAGCTGGTGGTCTGCAGACGTGTCGCCAGATTTCTCATCCCCAGAGATAGACCGAAGCCGCGGGGTCGCACCCAACCGCAGAAGGTCTTGACCAGCAGCGGCGACGCCAGCGGCAGCGTGACCAACAGCAGAAAGCCGAGTACGAAGCCGCCGATCTTCAGCGTGTGCCCCCAGATGGCGAACCAGAGCAGACCCGAGATCGCCACTGCCGCGGCGGTGGCCGCCAGGTGTGGCGCATACCGCCACGTCCGTTCGTGCAACGTGAACGTTGTCAACAGATCGCGGCTGCCACGGCGGCTGATGTCCAGCGCCGGTAGCAGCGCGCCCAGCAGGGCACCGCCCACCCCGACGACGACCGCCAGCAGCCAGAGCAACGGTGGAAAAGTGAGGCGCTCGATCTCCGCCAGCAGATAGAGATTCGTCAACGTCGCACTCACCACGTCGACGTTGGCAGCGGCCGCCCAGCGACCGACCGGCACGCCGATCGCGACGCCTAGCGCACCGAGCAGTGCCGCCTCGACGAGGATCAATGCGCGCACCTGCGGGCGGGATGCGCCGAGCGACCGCAACAGCCCGAACTCACTGCGCCGGCGAACCAGCGACGCCTGGATCGCGCTGAAGATCAGAAATACTCCGACGAAGACACTGACCAAGCTCAAGGCGGTGAGATTCAGGCGGAAGGCGGCGAGCAGCCCGGCGGCATCTTGTTCGCGCTGCTCCGGAGTGACGACGCGCGTGGCCGGCCCGAGCCGTTTGCCGAGCCGTTCGGCAACCGTCTCGACAGTCGCGCCACGGACGATTTTCAAGTCGATTTGATGAATCCGTCCCGATTGGCCCAGCAACGCCTGGGCCTGAGCGATGTCCATCAACGCGATCTTGCGGGTGGCCAGCGGCGTGACCTGTCCGAAATCGACCAGCGCGCCCACCGTCAACCGTACACTACGACTGCCGCTGCTGACGCGAAAAGTG
>JAUVBS010000455.1 GCA_030591105.1 bacterium
AACTTTCCGGACGATCACCCCTCCCGCGACATCCAGGACACCTTCTATATCAACGAGAAGATCTGTTTGCGGACGCAGACCTCACCGGTGCAGGTGCGCACCATGGAGCGCGTACAACCGCCGCTGGCTTACGTATTTCCCGGCCGAGTCTACCGCAACGAAAACGTCGATGCTTCGCACTCCGCCGAGTTCTTTCAGATCGAGGGCCTGTGTGTAGACCGGGCGATCAGCATGGCCGACCTGCGCGACACCGTCGAGACCTTCGTCCGCGGCTTTTTCGGCGCGGATCAGCCAACCCGTTTCCGGCCTCACTTTTTTCCTTTCACCGAGCCGTCGGTGGAAGTCGACATGCGCTGTGTCGTCTGTGCGGGCAAGGGCTGCAGCGTCTGCGGCAGGACCGGATGGCTTGAGATCATGGGGGCAGGCATGGTCCACCCCAACGTGTTCCGCTACGTCGGTTATCCTGAGGACGAGTACACCGGCTTTGCGTTCGGCATGGGGATCGACCGCATCGCGATGCTGCGCTACGGCATCGATGATATCCGTTTACTCTATGAGAACGACCTTCGCTTTTTGAACCAGTTCCGAGGTGTGTAGTGAAGATAAGCCTGGACTGGTTGGCCGATTTCGTTGCTTGGGAGGACAACCCGGCTGATCTGGCCGCGCGGCTAACCGCGGCGGGTTTGAATGTCGAGGCGATCGAGGAGGTCGGTCAGAGTTACCCGGGTGTTGTGGTGGGCCGCGTGGTGACACGCGAAGACCATCCTGCGGCGGATCGTTTGAGCGTCTGTCGCGTCGATACGGGATCCGGGGGCGAGCCGATCGCGGTGGTGTGTGGTGCGGCGAACGTGGCGGCCGACCAGACCATCTTGCTGGCGACGGTAGGGGCGGTCTTGCCGGGCGGCCTGCGGATCAAGCGCTCGAAGATACGCGGCATCGAGAGCCACGGGATGATCTGTTCAGCGGCGGAGCTGTTGCTGAGCGAAGAGGCCGACGGCATCCTTGTACTCGATGACGATCCGCAGCTCGGGACGACGGCCGACGAATTTATCGGTTATACCGATACCGTTCTCGACATCGAGGTCACCCCTAACCGACCCGATTGGCTGAGCCATCTGGGCGTGGCGCGCGAGGTCGCCGCTATCTACGGCACCAAGCTCGCGTTGCCCTCGATCGCCCAGTCGGGGCGATCGGGAGAACGGCTCGGTATCCAGGTCGAGATCGCCGATTATGCTGACTGCCCTCGCTATACCGCCCACGGTGCGCGCGGGGTGATCGTCGGTCCCTCGCCTCGCTTCATGCAGAACCGACTGCGCGCCGTCGGTGCCCGACCGATCAACAACGTCGTCGACGTGACCAACTACGTGATGTTCGAATTGGGACAACCTCTGCACGCCTTCGATCGCGAGAAGTTGACCGGCGATCGCTTGGTGGTCAAGCGTGCGCAGACAGGACAGAAAGTGGTGGCCCTCGACGGCGAGGAACTCACGTTGACGTCGCACCACTTGGTGATTGCCGATGAGAGTGGCCCGGTGGCCCTCGCTGGCGTGATGGGACTCCAGAACAGCGAAGTGGACGGCGGAACGAGCGATATAGTCTTGGAAAGCGCCTTCTTCGCGCCCGGAATCGTACGTAGTATGAGCCGCGAGCTCGGACTGATAAGCGAGAGCAGTTACCGGTTTGAGCGTCAGGCCGACCGGGAGATGGTCGAGACCGCCGCACGCCGGGCGCTATACCTGTTGCGCGAGCACGCCGGCGCCCTGGCCGTGGCCGACTGGACCGATCGGCAGGATCCCGATCAGGCGCCACAGGACCCGGTGCCGCTGCGTGTCTTCCAGGTCAACCGAGTCCTCGGGATCGACATCGACACCGAACGGACGGCAAGTCTGCTCCGCGGCCTCGGGCTGTCGGTGCAGCCAATGGGCAATCCCGACAGCATCGGTGGCAGCGCGGTTAACATGATGGTCGAGGTCCCCAGCTTCCGGCGCGATCTGGCCGGCGAGATAGACTTGATCGAAGAGATTGCCCGCAGTTACGGGTACGATCACATCGCCGGTAGCGGCGGTTTCCGAGGTGCGATGGGCGGCTTGCGCCGCCGGATCGACCTGGCCCAAGCCCGTATCCGCAGCCATCTGGTCGCCGGTGGTTACGCCGAGATCGTCACCTCCAGCTTCCAGACGAGTGAGGATGTCGATCGTCTGCGTCTGGGCGCCGAAGATGTGCGGCGCAGCTGTCTGTCGATCCTCGATCCGCACCACGGCGGCGACACGGTGCTACGGACCTCGCTACTGCCGGCGCTGTTCGAGGTGGTGCGGCGCAACCTGAATGCGGACTGCCTGCTTCCGGCC
>JAUVBS010000319.1 GCA_030591105.1 bacterium
GTGATCACGAACAGGCTCAGGCCAAAGCCGAGCAAGAGGAAGAACGCCAGGTGGAAATCCTGGTTGGTGAACGTTGCACCGAAGAGATGGGCTGTCCGGCCGGGGATGTCGATGTGTACGGCGGGGTGGCCACCGATCTCGATCCACGGCAGCACCAGGTAGACCACCATCAGGACCGAGTAGACGATGTTCTTGCGGGTTTGCCAGATGCCGCGGACGTCGGCTGGGTGCATGAAGTTGCGCGAGCCGTCGGAGTTGATGGTGTAAACACTGTCCAGATCCGGCCGCCGCCTTGGCGGTCGCCGGCGTACCGAGTCGTTGGGCGCGCCCTGGTTCATTCCTTACTCCGCAGCCCCGTAAAGCTCACCCTCGGGTGCTTTTCCGGCTACGTTATTGCCGCGCAAGGTCAGCACGAATGCGGTGACCGATTCGACCCGGCGCGGGCCGAGCTGGTTGCCCCAGGCCGCCATGCCTTTGGCCGGCACGCCGTTGGTCACGATCTTGTGGATGTCCAGCGGCCGGTTACCGTGGACCCAGTAGGCGTCGGTGAGGTTGGGACCGACCAGACCCTGGCCCTGGTCGGCATGGCAGACGACGCAGTACTGCGCAAAGAGGCTGCGGCCTTCCTCGAGTCGCGTCGGAATGGTGGCCATCAGCTCGAGGGACTCGTCGCTCAAACCACCTTCGGCCGCACGCGCGAGTTGCGCCTCGGCGGCGGCGATCATCTCCTTCTCGAAAACCGCCGGTGGTAGATCGCGAAGCTCCAACGTGTGGAAAACGATCCAGTAGGCGAAGGAGAAAACGATCGATCCGTAGAGGATCCACAACCACCAGTTGGGCAGCTTGTTGTCGAACTCCTGGATGCCGTCGAAGGTGTGGGCTCGCAGCTGGTCCGACCGATACTGATCATCGGCTCCGGTGGCTGGCGGCGTGTTCGGCTTGCTCATCTAACCGATCCTCCTTTCGGCATCGCTACGCGGGACGAAGTCGTCAGCCAACGGTAAAGCCGCCAGCCGATCCCGCTTACGGGGATCCTTCAAGCCGATCAGTACGTACAGTATTACAGTCACGAAGGCGCCGACGAAGATCACCAGACCGATCAACGGCCAGATCATGAGCCCGCCACGGGTGGCAAAAAACTCCTCGAACATCTAGCGGACCTCCTTGCCTTCTGCCGGTGACAACGGCTGTGGGCCGCGGCCGAGACGTTGCAAATAGGCGATCAACGCCGCCATCTCGCTATCCGGCGCGATTTCGACGCTCTGTGTCGCGAGGTCGGCGGCGATCATCTCGCCCTGGCTCACCGCGACGTTCTCGGCACGGCTGAAATCCAATTCGCTGTATGGCACGCCCAGGACCGCGAGCGTTTGCATCTTCTTGACGATCCGCCCGAGCTTCGCGCGGCGCTCTTTCAGCCAGTGATACGAAGGCATATTCGACTCGGGTGACGTTGCCCGCGGGTCCATCAGGTGCAAGTAGTGCCAGAGGTTGGCGTACTTGCCACCCACGCGTGCGAGGTCCGGACCGGTGCGCTTCGAACCCCACAGGAACGGGTGATCGAGCAGCGATTCTTCCAGTCGTGAGTAGTCGCCGTAGCGCAGCACCTCATGGCGGAACGGGCGGATCATCTGGCTGTGGCAGCCATAGCACCCTTCGCGGATGTAGATGTCGCGTCCCTCGAGTTCGAGGGGGCTGTACGGCCTCTGCATCCACTTGGCTTGTTCGGCCCGCTCCGGATCGTCGACAATGGTCAGTGCCGGTGCGGCCGTGGCGGTGATGCCGGTGGTTGTACCAGCGTTGTCCGCCGTGGCGGTTGCAGTTTCGTCTGCGACGTCGGTAGTGGCGCCTTCTGCAGCGCCGGCCGCAGCGTTGGCCGCAGCGTTGGCCGCGGCATCGGCCGCGGCATCGGCCGTCGCGGTCGCCAGCGCTTGCTCGGCCTCGTAGGCTGCCACCTGGGCCGGTACTCTCTCGCTGATCACCACGGTCGGGATGATCTGCACGACGCCACCGACGAGGATCGCGAACAACACCAACAGGGTGAAAGCCAGACCGTTCTTCTCGATCAGATCGTGCCAACTGCCCCATTTGTCACGGCGCAGACCGAACGAGATGACCGCTGCCACGACCGTCACACCGAGGAGTGACAGGACCACCGGGCTCATCAAATCGCCCGCCGCGCCGAACCAGACCGACAACACGATTATCGCGACAGAGAATATGGCCGGCGGGCTGGTCAAGAGCGCCCAGGAGCCGGCCGCCGACTCGCGCGGTAGCGTCGGGACCGTTACCGCGACTTCCGTAGGCTTGCCCTGCCTGATCGTCGCCAGCAGGTTCACCAGGCCGAGGAGGTAACTGCAGAAGAAGAGCAGACCGCCGATCAGCCGCATCTGATACATGGCCCGCGAGGCGACGAAGCCCTCGATGAAGTCGGGATATTTCAAGAAGCCGTCGCTGTCGAGCGCTCGCCAGAACAGCCCCTGGCTCACGCCGCCGATCCACATGGAGGAGATGTACATCAGGATGCCGACCGTGGCGATCCAGAAGTGGATGTCGGCCAGCTTCTTCGACCACAGCTCGGTGCCCCACAGCCGTGGCACCATCCAGTAGAGCATGCCGAAGGCCATGAAGCCGTTCCAGCCGAGCGTGCCACCGTGGACGTGCCCGATGATCCAGTCGGTGTAGTGACCGAGGGCGCTGACACTCTTGATCGCCAGTAACGGACCTTCGAAGGTCGACATGCCGTAGAAGGTTACCGCCACGACGAAGAACTTCAGCACCGGGTCGGTACGTAGTTTGTCCCAGGCGCCGCGCAACGTCAGCAGACCGTTGAGCATGCCGCCCCAGCTAGGGGCCCAGAGCATGATGCTGAAGATCATACCCAGCGTCTGAGCCCAGTCGGGCAGCGCGGTGTAAAGCAGGTGATGTGGCCCCGCCCAGATGTAGATGAACACCAGCGACCAGAAGTGGACGACGCTGAGCCGGTAGCTGTAGACCGGCCGGCCGGCAGCTTTGGGCAGGTAGTAATACATGATGCCGAGGATCGGCGTGGTCAGGAAAAAGGCCACCGCGTTGTGCCCGTACCACCATTGTACCAGCGCGTCCTGCACGCCGGCCCAGATCGGGTAACTGTGGGTGAAACTCGTCGGTAGCTGCAGACTGTTGACGATGTGCAGCACCGCGATGGTCACGATGGTTGCGATGTAGAACCAGATCGCTACATAGAGGTTCTTTTCGTTGCGTCGGGCGATGGTCCAGAAGAAGTTGACGGCGAACACGACCCAGATCACCGCGATGGCGATGTCGATGGGCCAGATCAGCTCCGCGTACTCCTTGCTCTGCGTCAAGCCGAGCGGCAGGGTGATGGCCGCCGCAGCGATGATCGCCTGCCAGCCCCAGAAGTGGATCCAGCTCAGCGCAGCCGATGCCAGACGTGCCTTGAGCAGTCGCTGCGTGGAGTAGTAGATCCCGGCAAACATCATATTGCCGACGAAGCCGAAGATCGCCGCATTGGTGTGCAACGGGCGCAGACGGCCGTAACTGAGCCAGGAGGTGTTCAGGTTGGCCTGCCAAAAAGAGAGCTGAGTGGCGA
>JAUVBS010000227.1 GCA_030591105.1 bacterium
CATGGAGGGTTACTTCGGCTACGGCGGTATCGCGGTCGGCGACGTGAACAACGATGGTCTGCTCGACGTCGGCTACGGCATGCACCACAACTACTCCGGCAGCGACCTGGGCAACCAACTCATCGAGGTCGCCCGGGGCGACGGTACCGGCACCAGCTGGACGCCGTGGGACGACGGTCTGGCGACCAACGGCGAGACCTATGGCATGTTCGCCACCGCTTTGGCCGACTTCGACGCCGACGGCGATCTGGACCTGGCCAGTAACTCGTTCGGGTCGGGCAACGGCGTCCACGTCTATCGCAACAACGGCGATGGCACCTGGACGCAGACCTTCGCTACCGGCGGTGGCAACAGCCGCCAGCAGCTCTGCTGCGGTGACGTGAACGGCGACGGTTATCCCGACCTCGCGGCGGCGTATCAGGGCGGCACCATCTGGCTCGGCGACGGCAATGGTGGTTTTGCCGCGGCCGATGCGGGACTGCCCGACGGCGGCGGCGCAGGTCTGGGCGGTGTCGCGCTCGGCGACGTGGACGGAGACGGTTGCGCCGACCTCGCGTTTGCTCGAAGCGGCGGCGTGCGGGTCTACGTCTGGCGCGCCGACCACTGGGAGTCGGCGAGCAGCGGCTTACCAACCGGCGGCGATTATCAGGTGACCCAGTTGTGGGACATGGACGGTGACGGCGTGCTGGATGTGGCCGCGATGGGCGATGGGACGTTGAGCGTGTGGTTGGGCGACGGCGCCGGTAACTGGTCTCTTGGCGGCAGCTACTACGCCGGGCCGGCCTTCGACACCGCGGCCTTCGCCACCGGCGGTGATATCGATCATAACGGCCGTGCGGACGTAATCGTCGTCCAGGAAGAGGGTTCCTGGCCCAACTACCAGAATCACCTGTACGCCGCACGAGAGGCGAGCGAGCCGACTGTGCGCGCGGTGATTGCGCAATATCCGCGCGGCAACGAGACGCTGCTCATCGGGGCGGTGACCACTCTTCGCTGGTCCGCCGCTTGGGTCGGCGACGATCCCGGGAGTGTGGACATCGAGCTCTCGACCGCCGGGGACTTCGGCCCCTGGACGACCCTGGTTACGGCGCTACCGGACAATGGTCACTGGCAGTGGGTGGCCACCGGCGAGCCGACCGCCGAGGCACTGCTGCGGCTGACCTTGCACCAAGGCGGCGAAGATGTCGTGGTCTTGAGCAACCCTTTCCGTCTGCAGTCGAGCGCAGCGACGGCTGTCGGCGACGCGGGTATCGCGCCGTGGTCGGCTGGACCGCGACTGGTCTTGCTGACCAATCCGGTCGGGACGACGGCGCGTTTCCGGGTCGAAGCCGGTGAGGCCGGCGATGCTGTCGCAGGCGACGGAGAGGCGGCGGCGACAACCGGCCGGCTGGAGGTGGCGGTCTATACGCTGGCCGGTGAGCGGATTTATTCCCAGGCAGTCGCTGCGGGCCGGTGCGTGTGGAATCTCCGCGATCGCTCCGGGCGTCGCGTACCGGCAGGCATCTATCTGGCGCGGTTGTCTGATCCGGCCGGTCGCGCCGTTGGGCCGGCGCAGCGGGTGGTGGTGGTGCGGTGATATCTGGCCCTTGAGCATGTGGCTCTATCGAAAATGGTCAGTTCTGGTCTCGGTGACCACGATGCACTGTAATGACAATTAATCGTCACCAGTGACATAAACAGAACCCCCCGGGGGGTTCACGCTTGAGCTATGAGACGTATATTAATGATCTAGATCTTGCTCACACTCTTTTTCGCCGCCGGATACATTTTCGAAAGCTCGACGGATTCCTTGCCGCCACTCCGCGTCGTCCTACTTGCACTCGCCCGTTAAACAGACCAAATTCGTCTAGAACACAACCTGCCGCCGCTGCGCTGGTACTGCGCCGCTGGCATGCAGCTACGATACCGCCGCGCTGGCACCGTGCCGCTGTTTTGCAGCTACCATACCGCCGCGCCGCTGGCATGCAGCTACGATACCGCCGCGCCGTCGCCGCCCGTCCGGTTGCATTGAGGAGTCGTCATGGAGATGGAGCCGAGGATCGAAGTTATACGCCGAGAACCTCACGTCGATATTGACCGCAACGAGCGCCGCGATCTCGTCTTCCGATCTGTTGCTCGGCGTCCGCTCACCGCGCGCCTCGCCGTGCAGCTGGTGACCTTGGCCGTCGTGATCTTCATCGGGTGGCAGTTCGCCGTCTGGGTCGGTCACCTGGAGCAGGGGCGTATCGCCGGTACGCGGCCGCCCGGTGTCGAGGGTTTCCTGCCGATCAGCGCTCTGATCAGTTTGCGGCATTTATTGGTAACTGGTGACTTCTCACGGATCCATCCGGCCGGGCTGATGATCTTCTCGTTGGCCATGCTGTCGGGTTTGCTGTTGAAGAAGGCTTTCTGCTCGTGGCTCTGCCCCATCGGTACGGCGAGCGAGTGGTTGGCGCGCACGTCGCACCGTGTTTTCGGTCGGCGGATCAAGCTGCCGCGCTGGCTCGACTATACGTTGATGTCGCTGAAGTATCTATTGCTCGGGTATTTTATATTCGCGGTTTTCATACAGATGTCGCCGACACAGCTCGCGCACTTCATCGACTCGCCTTACAACAAGGTCGCCGACATCATGATGCTCCATTTTTTCCAGCACATCTCGACGGTGGCGCTGACGGTGATCGGCGCGCTGGTCGTGCTCTCGTTCCTGGTGCCGTATTTCTGGTGCCGTTTCCTCTGTCCCTACGGCGCCCTGCTCGGGATCCTGTCGTGGCTCTCACCGCTGAAGATCCGGCGCGACACCGATTACTGCACCGATTGCACGGGCTGCGCCGCGGTCTGTCCGTCGTTCATCGCCGTGGACCGCAAGCTGACGGTGAACTCACCCGAGTGCACCGGTTGTCTCGAGTGTGTTCACCACTGTCCGGTCGGGCCGGCGCTGGAGGTGCGGACGATCGGACGTTGGCGGCGCACTGTGCGGCCGGCCGTGTTTGCCGCTGCGGTCGTACTCCTGTTCTACGGCGGGATCGGCATGGCGAAATTGACCGGCCATTGGCGGACGGCGATCACCGACCGCGAGTTCTTGCAACGGGTCCAGGAGATCGACGATCCCAAGTACTACCACGCCCGCGGCGAGGTGCCTGACTACGGGCCGGAAGATTGAGACGATCCTACCGGGATGACGGTCACGATCCGGACCACTGATCCCGCGGAAATTTGGTTTCAATATCAACCCCAGGACAAGTTTGTCCTCTACATAACCCTATCTATACAATAGGCTTCCCCCGCTTCGGCCAGGGACAGGCGCCCCGGCATCGCCGCGCGCACCAGCTCTGATTGCCATCGCAATCGTGCCACCCGGGCCGGTCGCGATCTTCGGCACTCCGGACCGTGATAAGCAGGAGGGATTCCGATGCCACTGCCCAGGCGAGAATTCATCAAGCAAGCGGCGGCCGTCAGTGCTGCGGTAGCTATCGGTATGAAGGTGCCGCGCTCGGCCGCGGCCATTGCTGCGGAGGCCGAACATGGTTGGCGCTGGGACAAATCGGTCTGCCGCTTTTGCGGGACCGGCTGCGGCATCATGCTCGCCACCAAGGGCGACAAGATCGTCGCGGTGAAGGGGGATCCGGCCGCGCCAGTCAACCGCGGTCTGAACTGCATCAAGGGTTACTTCAACGCGAAAATCATGTACGGCGCCGACCGCTTGACCGAGCCGCTGCTGCGGATGAATGCGCAGGGTGAGTTCGACAAGCAGGGCAAGTTCAAGCCGGTGAGCTGGGAGAAGGCGTTCGATGTAATGGCCCACCAGTTCAAGCGCCACTACAACGAGAAGGGCCCGACCGGAATAGCCGTCTTCGGTTCCGGGCAGTACACCATCCAGGAGGGCTACGCCATGGCGAAGCTCGTCAAGGGTGGTTTCCGGAGTAACAACCTCGATCCCAACGCACGCCATTGCATGGCCAGTGCCGTGGCCGGTTTTATCCAGACCTTCGGTATCGACGAACCATCTGGCAACTACGACGACATCGAGTACACCGATACGGTCGTCCTGTGGGGCGCGAACATGGCCGAGATGCACCCGATCCTCTGGTCGCGTGTGACCGACCGCAAACTTTCCGATCCCGACCGCGTACAGATCGTCAACCTGACCACGTTCACCAACCGTTGTACCAACTTGGCCGACATCGAGATCGTATTCAAACCCCAGACCGACCTGGCGATCTGGAATTACCTCGCCCGCGAGATCGTACACGAGCACCCCGAAGCCATCGACCACGACTTCGTCGAGAAGCACTGTGTGTTCGCCACCGGTTTCGTCGATATCGGTTACGGGATGCGGGCCAAGACCGACCCCTCCCGGTACAACGCCGCCGAGCGTGCGACCACCGACAAGGAGCAACAGAAGAAAGTCAGCGAGCGCGAGGCGGTGACCTTGGCGCACCTCGGCTACCAGGCGGGCGACGTGATGCAGATGAAGCACGCCAAGGCGGCCGGGGCGCACTGGCAGATCAGC
>JAUVBS010000141.1 GCA_030591105.1 bacterium
GCATCCCGATCGGGTTCATCTGCACGGTTTCGTCCACCGGGTGGAGGAGTTTCTCGGCGGTCTCGCTTGCCTGGTCCTGCCTTCGCGGTCGGAGGGCTTCGGTCTGGCCGCCGCGGAGGCCTCGGCCTGCGGGATACCCGTGATCGGTACGCGGGCGAGCAGCCTGCCAGAAATCGTGCGCGACGGTGAGACTGGATTACTGGTGCCGCCGCGCGATCCCGTTGCTCTGGCGGTTGCCATCGGTGACTTGCTGGGCGATGCTCGACTGAGGGCGCGCCTCGGCGAAGCGGGACGGCGTCACGTGAGCGCACGGTTCGACCGCGAGGCGATGCTCGATCGGTTGTGTGGACTGGTAACCGAGCCGGAACGTTGCGCAGGTGAGAAATGACCGACTGGAAGAAGGAGTGCCATGACCGAGATCCGCATTGCTGCCATCCAGACCCACCCGGAGTTCGGACAGGTCGAGAGTAACGTCGATACCGCCCTGGCTGCCGTACCGCCGGAGTGCGACCTGGCAGTCCTACCCGAACTGTTCAATACCGGCTACCAGTTCATCAATCGCGCTGAAGCGGGCGAGCTGGCGGAAGACCCCGCCGACGGATTCACCGCGCGCCGCCTGCGCGTCTTCGCCGCCGACTGTGCGGTCCATCTGGTGGCCGGGATCGCTGAACGTGACGGCGACCGGATCTTCAACAGCGCCCTCTTGGTGCGCCCCGACGGCAGTTGGGAGATCTACCGCAAGATTCATCTTTTCTGGGACGAAAAGATCATCTTCGATCCAGGCGACCTCGGTTTCCCGGTCTTCCCCGCCTGCGGCACCACCGTCGGTCTGATGATCTGTTTCGACTGGATCTTTCCCGAAGCGATGCGGACTCTCACGCTGCGCGGAGCGCACATCGTCTGCCACCCAGCGAACCTGTTGCTGCCGTACTGCTACGACGCGATGATCACCCGCTGTCTGGAGAACCGTATCTACGCGGTGACCGCCAACCGCATCGGTAGCGAACACCGCACCGAAACTGCGTTGACCTTCAACGGGCTGAGTCAGATCGTCTCGCCTCTCGGTGAGCGGCTCGCCGCAGTTGACGATCAAGCGTGTGGGGTGATCGAGGCTGTCGTCGATCCGGGCGCCACCCGGCAGGACCTCACCCCGCGCAATAACTTGCAGAGCGACCGTCGTCCCGAGTTTTACGATCTCTGATCGCCGGGCTAGTGGAGCGTGTGGGGTTCATCGCCGTTGGTGTCTTCTTGCCCGCCCGATTCAGTGAACGGCCGGACCTGTTCGCCAAAAGGATCGGCATCGGGGTGCAGGAAGATACACTCCTCCCAGACGCGTAGCAGATCAAGAAACGGCATTTTCTGCGCGATGGTCACGACCTCGTCCTCGAGGAAGTAAGTGAGGTAATCGGTGCGGCGGTCGCGGTCGCGCAGCTGTTCGACCAGAGGCAGTTCCTTGCGGCGCTGGACATCGGTCACGCGGGGCCCTTGCAAGAAATCGAGGTACATGTCCCAGTCGCCTCGGAAGTACTTCAGACAGGTCAGGCTGATCTCGACTTCCTGGTCGCTGAGAGACGACGGTTGTGCATCGCGCTGCGCCGGATCGTCGTCGCGGGAGTAGGTCTGTTTCTTGTTCTTGCTCATCGCCTCCACCACACCGCAGCGGCCAACGGAACGCCGGCGGTATGGATAGTTCTCGCCGGGCGCCTTCGGATTCAAGTTAAGAGAACAACTCGCCCAGGTCCAACCCTTTCGGGATGACCACGATGCCCTGCTCGGTCACCTTGAAATAGCTGCGGTCACGCTGCGAATCTCGTCCGATGACGAACCCCTCCGGTACCATCACTTCCTTGTCGCAGATCACGCCGTGCAGCTCGGCGTGGCGGCCGATCTGAACGCCGTCCATCAGGATCGAGTCGGACACCTCGCTATACGAGTTGATCTTCACGCCGCGACCGATGATCGAGCGCTCGACGTGGGCTCCCGATACGACACTGCCCCCGCCGATGATGCTGTTGGCGATCATACCCGGCAACTGATCGTCGGCGACGTAACCGTAGATCGACTTGGCCGGCGGTACCGGGGTTTGCCAGGTTCGGAAAGGCCACTCCCGGTCGTAGAGATCGAGGTGTGGTTCTCGCGCGACGAGATCCATCGACGCTTCGAAATAGTTGTCGAGAGTCCCGATGTCACGCCAGTAGGCCGGCTGACCGGTGTTGCGTTCACGGAAGGGGAAAGCGTAGACCTCCCCCCCGGTCACCAGTTTCGGAATGATATCCTGGCCGAAATCGTGGGACGACGATTGGTCGCGGGCGTCTCGGCACACCTCGCGCACCAGACCCGTGGTGTCGAAGAGGTAGACACCCATGTTCACGAGGCAGTGATCCGTATCGCCCGGAATCGTGGCGGGCTGGCGCGGTTTCTCCTCGAAACCGATCACGCGCCCGGACTCGTCCACGGTGAGGATCCCGAAGTGGTGAGCTCCGTCGCGCGGCACCACCGCGGCTGCGAGCGTGAGCATGCCGACATGTTCTTGGTGGAAATGCCACATCTCGTCGTAGTCCATCTTGTAAACGTGGTCGCCCGAGAGGATCAGGACGTGATCGGGGCGCTCTTTCTCCAGGAGATAGACGTTGTGGTAGACGGCGTCGGCGGTGCCCCGGTACCACTTGTTGCCGACCCGGTGCTGGGGCGGCACACGGTAGAGGAACTCGCCTGATTCGTAGCCGAAGATGTTCCAGCCGCGCTGTAGATGCCGGTCCAGGGAGTAGGATTTGTACTGGGTAAAGACGTAAATCCGGCGCAGCCCACTGTTGAAGCAGTTCGAGAGGCTGAAGTCGATGATACGGTAGACGCCGCCGAACGGCACGGCCGGTTTGCTGCGGTCTTTGGTCAGTGGATAAAGTCGTTCGCCCTGACCACCCGCCAGGATAATGGTCAGGGTGCGCCTGAACTGCCGCAAGGTGCTCAACTGCCGATCCCCTCCGCAGCCCTGAGGCAGCGCGGCGCGCGTTACCCCGCCACCGGGGTCAGTTTTCTACCAGTCGCTGCTGCAGCAAGCTCTTGACGGTGTCGATCAACTCGCCGACATCGGACGACTTCGTCACGTAAGCGTCGGCCGACCACGTCATGAAGTTCTCGCGGTAGCTGGAATACGCGGTGTTGAGAATGACCGGCAACGTGTTGTCGCGGTCCAGGATACGTTGCAACGCTTCGATACCGTCCATACCCGCCATCCTGATGTCGAGGATGACCAGGTCGGGCGCCATGGTGTCGACGTATTCGAGTCCCTGTTCGGCGTTGCTAGCGGTCATGGTCTCGTAGCCGGCGCGGCGTAATTCGGTTTCGTAGAGTAAACGAAGGTTGGGTTCGTCATCCACGATCAGGACCTTGGCCATGTGCAGCCTCCTTGTCCGAGACACGACCTAGCGGTCGCGGGCAATCCTACCCTGAACCCAACTTATCAGATTCGCTCGGGACCCGCCACCGACAATCATACCCTTCGGCAATCGGTTTTGTTTCCCGTCGTCAGCGGATATTTTCCCGACCCGACATCCGTGATCAATCGGAGCCGCTCGGCCGCGGCAAGGGGATCACCACGACGAAACGAGCGCCACCCTCGGACCGATTATCGGCGCGAATAACACCACCGTGAGCCTTGATGATCTGACGGCAAATAGTCAGGCCCAGACCAGAGCCCGTAGTCCTGGTGGAGTAGAAGGGGGAGAATAGCTGGTCGGCATGCTCGGGTGCGAATCCCGGGCCGTCGTCGAGTACTTCGATCTCGACCCCACCCTCGATGCGGCGCGTCGTCACACGGACGGTGCCGCCCCCGTCCGCGGCGGCCTGCGCTCCGTTCATCACCAGATTCTGCATAACCTGCTGGATCTCACCCGGGTGACAATTCAGTTCGACCTCACCGGCCTGCAGATCGATCTGAAGCCCGACGTTACGCGCCTCGAGCTGTTCCCGCATCCGCTCGACCGCCTGGCGGATCAGCTGATCGCAATCGACCCGTTTGCGCAGGCGCTTCTGCGGACGGATGAAGTCGAGCAGGTCGTGGATGATGCGTTCGAGACGCCCGACCTCTTCGACGATGATCGCAGCGTACTCACGGTTGGAGTCGCCCTCGGGCAGATTGCGTTCGAGACTACGCGCAAACCCACCGATCGACACGAGGGGATTGCGCAGCTCGTGGGCCACGATGGCAGAGGTCTCGCCCATGACCGATAGCCGTTCCATACGCAGCAAGGTCTGCTGATCTTCCCGCTGTTTGCGGTGCGCCTTGCGCAGATCCATCAGACGCCGTTCGAGCTCCCGGTTCAGACGACTACTCTCGATGGCGTTGGCCGACTGGTTGGCGAACAGTTGCAAGAACTCCAGATCCAAATCGGTGATGGCGCTACCGCTGATGGCGTTGTCGGCGAGGAATACGCCCACCGGCCCGTGGTGGGTCGTCAACGGCGCCACGGCACAGGTATCGTGACCCAGCAGTTCGCGCACCTTGTCCACACCGGGGGCCTGGAAGTCGCCCGTCACCAGAATCGGTTGTCGGCCGTTCATGGCGCGAATCAGGAAATGATCCTCTTCGGCCAGCGGCACCGACAAATGGCGCACGATCTCGTTTACCGCGACATCGGTCTCCCGCAGCGAACGGTCGTAGGTGGTCATCATCTCGAACAGATCGACCGGTTCGGTCTCGAGATTCTGCCAGATACGCTCGGCCTCGGCATGGTTGCTCGGGCCGATGGCGATCTCGCCGCGTAGAGTCTGACCCGCCTCATCGATGAGCAACAGGAACGCCCGGTTGAAACGCAACCCCTGGCCCGCTGCCACGCAGATCAGGACCGCTTCGAGAACCTGTTCGAGGGTCAGATGGGCGCCGTATAGCGCATCGCTGACCTGATTGAGCAGCGATAGCTTGGCCAGCCGCGCCGTGCGCAGCGATTCCAGGGATGCCCGCGTGGCATGATCGTCCAGGAACAGGTAGCAGAGCGTGGCGCCGTCAGGACCGACGAAATGGCCACAGAGTACCTCGACCGGCACCACCGAACCGGACGATGTCCGGAACTCCAGCTCGAACGGGTCGCCGCTCTCGCAACGCGCCGACTGCTGGCACGAATCGATGGCCGACGGCGGCACCGCGAACTGCCTCAGACGCTGGCCGATCAGATCACTACGGGACCAGCCGAACAGCCGCCCCGCCCCCTCGCTGGCCAGGACGATCCGCGTTTCGTCGTCGATCACCAGCTGCACCAACAAGCTCTGCTCAAAACCACATAGCAGCGTCTCGGCGCGCCAGTCGCGATGATCGGGGTGACCGGTCATACCGACCTCCTCACCTGTCTTCGGCGGCAGCCGCGGCAGAGTCTTCGGCGGCAGCCGCGGCGGAGTCTTCGGCGGCAGCCGCGGCAGAGTCCTTAGCGCGCGAAGTGATCAGCCGTCTGTAAAGTTCCTCGTAACTCGCCGAAGCCGTATTCCAGCTGAACTCGCACGCCATACCTCGGCGCTGGAGCGCGCGCCAAGCCGCGTCGTCGTCCCACATTCTGCGTGCCCGCACCATCGCCTTGATCAATGCCATCGGAGTCGCCGTGTGGAAAACGAAACCGGTCCCCTCGGGCTTGCGAGCATCGACGACGGTGTCGGCCAGACCGCCGGTAGCCCGTACGACCGGCGGCGTCCCGTAACGCAGCGCGTACATCTGGGCCAGCCCGCACGGTTCGAACAGGCTAGGCATCAAGAAAACATCGGCGCCGGCGTAGATACGGTGGGCCAGCTCTTCGTCGAACGCGCGTACGAACGCCACCCGACCGCGCTGCCGTCCGGTCGCGGCCCGCAGGGTGGCCTCGATCCGCGCTTCACCGCTACCGAGGATCGCGAAATTCCAGCCAGCCGTTACCAGAGAGCGCAGCGCCGGCAGGACCAGCTCGAGACCTTTTTGGGTCACCAGGCGTCCGACCATACCCGCGATGGGGTGGCCGGCCGCTAGCGCCAGCTCCCGTCGCAAGTCGGCGCCGCACGCTTGCTTGTGGTCGAGATGATCCGGGTCGTAGCGTTGCGTCAGTGATTTATCGGTGCGCGGATCCCAGGTCCGGTAGTCCGCACCGTTGAGGATCCCGCTGAAAGCGCGGCC
>JAUVBS010000290.1 GCA_030591105.1 bacterium
CAGGCACACCAATCCGCCGCTGTGTTCCTCGAACTGGCGACCTACTGGGAGACCGAGGATCATACTGAACTGGCCGAGCTCGTCTCGGCCGACGGCGTCCACATCGTCATGGGGATCGTCGCCGACCGGGAAGTAACTTACAGTCCGCGCCAGGCTTTCTACTTCTTCCGCAACCTCTTTCAGACCAGCGAGACCGAGTCATTCAGTTACCTGCGTCGCCAGGAAGACGACACGGGTGGCCAGGTGCGCGGTATGGTACGCTGGCGTTTCCGGCGTCACGGAAGTGAAGAGATCGAGGAAGTCCGTCTGGTGCTTGCGCTGGGTCAACGGGCTGAAGGCTGGAAACTGACGGAGATCCGGGCCATTCGCTGAGCGCACGGAGGACGGAGGTCCCATGCCCGGACGCGCGCTAGCTTTGTCCTACCACTTCGGCGCCCTCTGCCTCGCTTTGCAGGGGGGGCTTTTTCTGTACACGGTGCGGCGCGGTCACGCCGGTGGCGTGCTCTTGCTCGCCGGTTTGCTCGCGACCGGTCTGGCCTGCCTGGTGTGTGGAGTTGTGGCGGCACGAACTCCGCGGCAGCGGCCGGCCGGTGCGATCGCCTGGCTGCTGTATCTGGTGTTGGCCCTGCAGAGCGTGATTGTCGTCGTGACAATGCTGGGGCTGTTCGCCGCGACCCGGGATCCTGCCCATTGGGAAAATGACGGACTACGGCGGCTGACCGAGGCCGTTGCACGCCAGCAGCAAGCGCTCGATGCGCTCGCTCCCGCCCTCGACAGCCTGGCGGCCGATCTGGCTGCCGAACCGTACGAATCGACGGCACCGTTCGCCTGGGCACAGGCCGCTGCCGCCGCCTGGCCGAAGCATTTCGCTGTATCCGAAACTTACCGTGTGGCGGTGGTCCTCTGGCAGGACGACCAACGCTTGGCGTGGGACGAGAGCGCGGAGCCGCTGCCGTTGCCTGAACGCTTGAGCGGGTCCCGATTCACGCGCGGACGTGACTGGTGGTATCTGCGGAGATTCGTCTCCGGTACGACACCGCTACCGGGGGCGCTCGTGACCGAAATGCAAGTGCGTCTGGCGCCGGCGGCGACGGTTGAGCCGGCCGGTAGTGCGCACGTGCGCAACCGGGCCACAGGCGCCGGCGGTGACAACCCGCGCACCGACCAAGCAGTCACCTTGCAACGGATGTTCGTCGACGACCGGCGGCCGGACCTGGACCGGCATTGGGGGGACGCCCGTGCCGGGATGCACTTGGTGCGTGATGTGCCGCTGGCCCTCGGTGTCCAGACCGATTCTCGCGCCCGTTTGCGGATCACCGCGACGCTACCGCCGCGCCAGGTCCTCGACGGACGGGCCGACGCCGGACGACTGGTCCTGTTGCTCGTGGCCTGGAGTCTATCGCTGCTCGCGTGGGTCGGCTACCGGTACGGAGCCCTCACGGTGGTGATGGTGGCGTGGCCGCTGCGGGCCGTGCTGGCCGGGGTCGACTTCTTCCGCTGGATCCAACTCGCTTCGCCGCAACAACGGTTGGCCGCATTTCCGGAGGAGTGGGCCAGCCTGATCGACCCCGCCTACTTCGCGACGCCGTTCATGTGGGGCTGGTTCGCCTCGTGTGCCGATGCGTTGTTGACGGCGTTGCTGCTGGCGGGCACGGCCGTCTTGGCCGCTCGATTACTGGCTACGCGTTTTGCCAGCGATCTGGTACCGGGACCCGACACGCGTTGGTGGTGGCGGGGCATGACCCTCGGCATTCTCGCTGGGCTGGTTCTGCTGGCGCTGCGTATGGTGACCATCGAACTGGCGCAGAACGCCAATCCGCGGCTTATCGGTCTGCAGGTCCCTTTTCGATTCATATCGTTCTGGGTCCTGCACGCAGTCTTGGTGGCCATCTCGACCGCGGCGATGGTATCTCTGGCGGCGATCGGACTGCGGCTCCGCTGCGGTCTACCGTGGAGCATCAGGCCGGTACGGGCGATGTTCGGCGCGGCGGTCGGCGCGCTGCTGGTGACGATGACCGCCGGACTGATGTCATGGACGGTCATCGTGGCGGTGGCTGCCCTGGCGATGTTGCTATGGTTGCTCGGTCCCTTCGTGTTCGGTGGCCGCGGGTTGGCCCGCCAGCTGGCAGTGGTCGGGCTGCTCCTGCTGGCGGTAGCCTGGAACTACGGGGTGCTGCGCGATGTCTACGGGCGGGCCGAGCGCACCTGGTTGCAACGCAAGGCCGAGCAGATCGTCCAACCGAGGGACGAGTGGATCACGTTCCTGCTTGAAGACGTGCTCGCGGAGATGGTCGCCGCCGATGCGGCCAGCCCCGAACTGATCGACGGCTCGGGCGAGATCGGCGGTGGACTCGGTCAGCAGCTATGGGGTAACGAGGCGGCCTATCGTCTGTGGCAAGATTCAGCGGTCCGCGATCTGGGCCTGCCGTGTCTCGTCGAGATAGCCGACTCCGACGGCCGGAGCATCAGTCTATTCGCGTCGGGATTTCTCCGCGATTTCGGGTACGAGGTGGCCGAACGCAGCGCCTGGCGCGAAGTGACGCCGTCGCTGCGTTCGGATCCCATCGTGGTCCAGATGGAGCGGCGCCGTTATCCCACCGGCAGCGAAGAAGTGCTGCGCGGGGAGGCCGGCCGCGTCGATGGCACCGGTTGGATCCGCGTCGAGTTACCGGGCCGGTCGCGGCGGATCACCACGCTGCAGGCACGTCTGGCCGGTTGGCGATCCGGCCCTCCCCACCAGGGTTACCGGCCACGCTCGGAAGTCGATCGTCCGCTGTTATTGCTGCGGGGTGACGATACCGGCTGGCTCGATGCCGGCACGGGAAGTTTCCCCAGGGCTGCCTCGGCTGCGGTGACGGATCAACTCCGTGCCGGTACGCGCGAGTGGGGTACGGTGGAGGTCGCGGGCGACCGTTACCTCTGCCTCTGGGCGGCGTTGCCAGCGGAGAGTCAAACCACACGGGGCGAAGGTTTTCTGCTCGGCTTGCAACAGCCTCGGCTACTGGCGACGCTGTTGGATCTTTCCCGTCTGATCCTGCTCGATGCGCTGGTGTTCTTGGTACTCGTCGGGACGCTACAGTTGTATCGCTGGCTGCGTTCGCGGCCGCGGCGCTGGCAGCTCGGTTTCCAGGAGCGCTTCTTGGTCGGCTACTTGGTCCTCGGTCTTTTCGTGTTGTTGATGGTCGGCCTGTTCGTCGATCGCTTGACTCGCGAGCAGATCGAGCAAGACGCACGCGAACAGACCCGCGATGGGTTGGCAGTCGCGCTCGGACAGTTGCAGGGATTACTCGCCGAGCAAGCGCGTACGCTCGCTGGTAGCGATTACATCGCCGAGCTGCTGGCCAACCGCCTGGCGGGCGAGCGCCCGCTGGGGCCGTTGGCCACGCAGCAAGGAATGGTGTACCAAGGGGACGGCCGTTTACTGCTCGACGAGACCCTCAGCGATCTGGACGATGGCGAGGCGGCTATGTTGCTCGCGGTCGCCCGTTCGGCGCCGCTGACGGTCATCGCCACCGACGGAGACCTGTTTCTCGGCCTGGTTATCCCCATCGACCTGACCGATGTCCTGGCGGAAGCGACGCCGCCGCAAGGAGATACTGGTACAGCCACGTGGTTGTTCGGCCGAGCGGCCGACGGGTTTTTCTTCTACCGCCAGCGTCTGGACGAGGATCTACTCGCTGGTCTGGCCGGCATTGTGCACGGCGAGCTGGTCGTGCGGGTGCAGGGTGAGGCGGTGCTGGCGAGTCACCCGGAGAGGGTGTTCGCGGGGGAGACG
>JAUVBS010000331.1 GCA_030591105.1 bacterium
ATGTCCATCTTCGCCAAGATCGCCGGTAGGGTTAGACCCGAGGTGCGCCGGTCATGCTCCGCGAGCCAGGCCATGGCCACTGCCCGCAGGTCGTAGGCGCCACCGGCGATGTGACTACGGTAGTCCAACCCATAGCGGAGGCACTCTTTGCGTAGCAATGGGACGTCGTAGTAGGCGCCGAACGCCGCGATGATCGCCTTGTTGCGGGGGCCGTACCAGTCGAGGAACCGCTGTCCGACGGCGGCAAACGTCTCCTGGTCGGCGACCATCTCCGGCGTGATGCCGGTGATCTCGGTGATGAACGGGACGACCGGATAATCCTCGGGCCGTACGAGTTCGCTGAAAGTCGCGACGATCTCCAGGCTGCGCCGGTGCAGACGTACCGCCCCGATCTCGATGATACTGCTACGCTCGACGCTGTTGTTGCCCCGATCCTCTGTCGGGCACGAGGCCTCGAGGTCGATCACCACAATGTCGGTCGAGTAGCGCATGCCGTGGGCTCCTGGTCGGGTTGTTCCTGGCCGAAGCTAGCACCACCCGGCGTTGGCGGCAACGGCGCGCTGGTGCGCATGCTGGTGCGCATGCTGGTGCGTATGCTGGTGCGTATGCTGTGGAGCTTCGCTGCGCCGGTGTGGGCGTAGCGATCGGGTCAGATTCCGTACTTCTCGATGCGGTAGACCAAAACGTGCCGCGGCACGCCGAGGTAGGCCGCTGTCCGTGATTTGTTACCGCCGTGCCGATCGAGGGCGCGGCGGATGATCTCCGCTTCCAGTTCCATCAGTGAGAACCCACTGTCGGGTAACGGTGCGAGGGGAAGTCCGTCCGGAACTGTTTCAGTCGAAGCGTGCGGCGTCGGCAGGCCCGGGTCGCTGCGGGCGTTGTCGTCGCCCGGTTGCCGTCCTGGTCCGGTGCCGAGGCCCGCGGCTGCCGGCTTGCCGAGCTGCCCGGCGGAGGTCTCGGCGGCTGTCAGGTCGGTCTGGGTCAGTCGGTCGCTCGTGCGCATCAGGACCAGCCGCTGGTTGAGGTTGCGTAGCTCCCGTACGTTGCCACGCCACGGTCTGGCGACGAGCGCGCGCAGCAGTGCCGGATCGGTCGTCACCTCCGGTCCGCCGTGCAAGCGTGTGAAGTGTTGCCAGAGAGGAGCGATGTCGTCGCGCCGGTCGCGCAGCGGTGAAAGATGCAGGTGCAAGATGGCGATGCGGTAGAATAGGTCCTCGCGGAATCTGCCGTCCTGAACCTCCTGCTCGAGATTGCGGTTGGTTGCGCAGACGAGGCGGAAGTCGACTGCAACGGCTGCGGGACCGCCGACCGGGTCGATCTGTTTCGTCTCGAGCGCGCGCAGCAGTTTCGGTTGCAGCGTCAGCGGCAACTCGGCGATCTCGTCGAGGAAGAGGGTGCCGCCGTCGGCGCTACCGATACGGCCGATTGCGGCGCGATCCGCGCCGGTGAACGCCCCCTTGGCGTGGCCGAACATTTCCGACTCCATCAGCTGGTCCGGTAATGCACCGCAGTTAACCGCGACGAACGGGCGGTCCCAGCGCCGGGAGAGGTCGTGGCAGGCGCGGGCGATCAGCTCCTTGCCAGTGCCGCTCTCACCGGTCAACAACACGCTGGCGTCCGACGGTGCGGCATGCCGGACCTGTTCCATCAGACGGGTCATCGCTCCGGAACGATAGATCAGCGCCGGTTGCTCGGCCTTCTGGCGCAAGAGACGGCGCAGGTTGCGGTTGTCGGCGGCCAGCGCCCCGGCGCGCAGGGCCTGCTCGACGGTGAGAGTCAGCTCGTCGCGGTTGAACGGCTTCAAGAGGTAGGTGAACGCGCCGAGCTTCATCGCCTCGACCGCTTGCTCCACCGTGCCGTGGGCGGTCAGGACGATCACCGGTGTCTCACCGGCGCCCGACGCGGTATCGCTGTCCTCGGCTGCACGGATGCGGCGTAACAGTTCTATGCCGTCGAGGCCGGGCATGCGCACGTCGGTCAACACGAGGTCGGGTCGGTTGGCTGTGAAATGCTGCAGTCCTTCCTCGCCGCCGCCGGCCAGCACCACCTCGTGCCCCGCTTCGCCCAGGATGTAGGCGACCACTTCGCGCAGATTTTGGTCGTCGTCCACCAGGAGGATTTTCGCCATCAGTCGTCCTCCGGTGCGGCCGCGGCCGGTAAAGTGACGCGGACACAGGCACCTGGTCGATCGGTGGTCACTACACCGATGGTACCGCCGTGGTCCTGCACGATACGCACGCTGATCGCCAGTCCCAGACCGGTGCCGCCCTCGCGCGTGGAGAAGAAAGGCGTACCGAAACTGGCGAGTGCTTCGGCGGAGAAGCCCGGACCGTCGTCGGTGATCAGGCAGACCAGATCGTCGCCGTCGCGTTGCAAGGCGAGGTGTACTTGGCCGTCTCTGCCGGCTGCGGCCGTGGCGTTGAGCGCGAGGTTCAACAGCAGTTGGCGGACCTGTTCGCCGTCGCCGGCGACGGTCCAGTTCCCGGTGGCCGGGATGTCCAGGTCGATGTGCAGAGCAGCCGCGTCGTCGTCGCGATGGGCCATCAGATCGGCGACGGTGCGCAGTTCCGCAGCCAGATCGAAGCGCCCGCGGCCGCGGCTCATCGGACGGGCGAACTGCAAGAAGCGGGTCAGGACGTCGTTCAGACGTTCGGTCTCGTCCTTGAGGATACGTAGCAGGATACCTTTGGGATGGTCGGACGGAAAATCGTCAGCGATCACCTCGGCCGAGCCCTTGATGCTCGCCAGCGGATTGCGGATCTCGTGGGCCAGCCCCGCCGAGAGTTGGCCCACCGCTGCCAGTCGCTCGTTACGCACCAGTTCGCGTTCCATGGCCGACTTCTCGTCGAGGGTCTGCTGGAGGTTTGCGGCCGTCTGTTCGAGGTGTCGGCGCGCGCGACCTTCTCGGTCGACGAGAAGACCGCAGACCACACCTACAGCGACGTAAAGTACCATCTCGAGGATCTTCTCGAGCGTCGGCGCCGGGTCGAAACCGATCTGACCGAAAGCGTGGGGCAGGTACAGCGCGCAGACCGCGAGCGCCGTCAGCAACCCGCCGCGCGTTCCGCCCCTGAATGCCGCGATGATGATCGGGAAATAGTAGAGGCGGCGGTAGATTCCATGGGCCTGATGGATGTGCATGGCGGTGTTGTAGTGCAACAGCGTGATGACTACGACCATGGCGGCCACCAGGCCGTAGCGGTCGATCAGGTGCCGGACCCTGCTGCGCGCCGCACGCGGATCCTCGTGTACTGAGACCATATTGGGTTCCTCCCGTCGCATTGTTGAAGAATAATCTACAGTAATATTGATGATTTTCTTCAATGATTTTCTGCATTGTGACCCGTGTTCACGTTAATCTGTTGTTACAC
>JAUVBS010000292.1 GCA_030591105.1 bacterium
AGCCAAAAAGAATGGGGCGAAGCGGCACCTCCCGAGCGCGTACCGGCAACTGGACGATATGATCAAACAAGCGGAGATCGAAGCCGCGGACGACGCCACGCTCACCGACCTGCGGATCGCGGGTCGCCGCCTGGTGAATCAGGCCGAGTTCCTGGCCGAGATCCGCAAACGTCAGAGTCCGTTGGAAGCGCTGCTCGGCCGCTATGACCAGTCGCTACGCGAGATCGCCGCGCTGATGGGGACGACGCTGGATCCAGAGCTGTCCGGAGCGCCGTCTGCCGACGACCTGTACAAGAAATTGCGCACCGAACGGTTACATCGGCAGGTACTCATCGACTCGTTGACAGTGGCGAACCGTCACCTGCGCGGGACCACCGGGGCTGATGAGGCCCAACGGGACTCGGCTCTCGTCGCTTTGCAAGTGGAGATCAGCGACCTGCGTCATCAGCTATGGGAGACACAGTTACGGGTAGGCGTTGCGGAGGCGGATCGTTCGGCGGTCGAGTCGGAACTGGACATTCGCCAGCATTTCCTCGATACGGTTATCCAGCTCGAAACCGACGTGGGGCCCACCAAGGGTGAGATCTTGATGACTCCCGGCGGCGGGATCTTGGCGCGGATCTTCGGCTTCGATTTTGCGTCTGGCAGCGCCGAACTAAAAAGTGGCGGCCAGGATCTGATCGACGCGTTGGCCCAGGCGATTCGACGCTGCGACGGCGCGGAGGTCAGAGTCGATGGTCACTCAGACAACACCGGTACCCGCAACGCGAACTTACGTCTCTCGAGGCGGCGCGCCGAGACGGTGGCCAACGCGTTGGCGGAAGAACTGCAAGTCGACGTGGGGGTCATCGTTTCTGTCGGTCACGGACCGGACCTGCCGATAGCGACCAACAACAGTGCCGACGGACGCGCGCGCAACCGGCGGATAGAAGTAACAATCGTACGGTCGCGTTGACCGTCTGGTTACTGCGGTGCGGACACTTTTTGACCCGGAGTATTCATGAATAATCCGGGTTAAAAAATTACGGCGTTACTCTTTCAGGATGGGTGCGACGAGCTTGAATTCCGGTGTCTTCGCCCGTTTGAGGATCTCGAACATGATCATCTCCACACCCATGGACTGGGCTCCGAGCTCTGCCATACGGCGCAGTCCCAGATCGCGATTCTGCGCGGCGCGTGAGCTGACCGCATCGGTGGCGATGGCGACCTGTTTGTTCTTGCGCAGCAGATCGAATGCGGTCTGATAGACACAGACGTGGGTCTCGATTCCGCAGAGAATGATCTGGTCGCGTTTGAGCTTGTCGAGCGAGTCGTTGAACTCCCCGTTGCCGCAGCAGCTAAAGGTGATCTTCTCGATCGGTGCGAACGGGTTAAACAGGTTGCGTAGCTCCGAGATCGTCACGCCCAGTCCGCGCGGGTAGTGTTCGGTACAGAGGATCGGAATCCCCAGTTGTTCGCAGAAGCGGATCAGACGGCTGCAGGCGGCGATGACCGCGGGCAAGCCGTGGATCAGTTCGCGGAACCGCTCTTGCATATCGATCACGACGACAGCAGTTCGGTGCTGCTGCAGGCGGTCGGGTACCAAAGGACTCGGACCCATCGACGTGCCTCCTTGACGGGGTGGGTTCCGTTGGGCTCTCGGCACAGTGGTGGTTGCCTCACGATCTTAGGCCGAAACCGGTGCTGGCGCCAGTAGCGTGCTCCCGCTACGAAACGGGTCTCACCACGAGTTCTAATCCTCGACCGTGAATTCCCAGCTACAATACCATCCTTCGGGATGCGGATCGGGTGGACAAGCGATACAACGGCAACGGATGCGGGGATCGATGGTGCGGGCGAAGGTCTCGTACTCCACGATACCGACTTCCTTGCACGGGAAATCGGGCAGCCCTTTACGACGCCGAGCGTTTTGGACCCGGCATTGCCGCATGCGAAAGACCACACGCTGCGGTGTCCGCTCGCTGACTTCTTGTTCGTTGAGGTGACCGTACAGACGGTGTTGCAGACAGACGATCAGCGCGTCGAGGCCGCCGCCCGGTTCGATGCCGAGGCGTTTCATGATGCGACGCGCCTCGATGGGCGAGAAGCGGCTCCAAGCCGCCGCGTCATGGGCCATGGCCTTGGCCATGCCGTCGTCGTTTTCGACGGCCTGGAACCACAGCCCATCGTGGGCGAGCCACAGCTTGGCCGCATCTTGTAGCCAGTCGAGCAACTGCTCGCGGGTCATCTGCTCGAACGGGTAGGGCAGGATCATGACATCTCCTTGTCAATTACGCCGCGGCGGCGCGTAGCTACCGCCAGCGTCGACCGTTTCGGCGTACCGGCTCGTCCAGGTGCGGCCGAAAAAGCGGTCCGGTACGTCGCAACAACCGTCTCCCCGCAAGAACAAGCTGATATTGCGTGAAGAGTGGAAATAGCTACGTGCCCAGTTGGCGGTACCGAGCCACAGCCGGTCGCCATCGATGGTCACGTACTTGGCGTGATCGACGCGGGCGTACGGGATGAAGCCGCCCGACCACGGTGGAATGTTGGTGAAGCGAATCTCGACGTTGGGCAACACGGCCAGGCTCCGGATATACGGTAGCGAGGAGCGTCGTTTGGCCCAGTTGGACAGGATCATTTCGACCCGAACGCCGCGGGCCGCGGCCCTGCGTAGGGCCGTGTCGAACAGCTCGTAGTAACCCCCGTCGCGGTCGGCGGGGCTGTACGACAGCAACTGCACCCGGATCCGCTCGCGGGCCGAATCGAGCAACGCGACCAAGAGCGGTTCATCCCCCGGAAGACCCGCCGGCAGCGATTGCGGCGGGCTCGCCGCCAATGCGGCAAGTACGGTATCACCGCCAGCAGTGGCCAGCGGAAACCAGTCCGGTACGAACGGTGGCGACGATGGCGAAGGTGGTGACGGTAGTGACGGTAGTGACGATGGCGACGGTGGCGACGGTGGCGACGATGGTGACCGTGGCGACGATGGTGACGGTGGCGACGGTGGCGACGATGGCGACGGTGGCGACGGTGGTGACGGTGGCGACGATGGTGACGATGGTGACGGTGGCGACGATGGCCGTCCATCCGCAGCCGCATCTGCAGCTAGTTCCCAGTCGAGTGCGAATAGCTCACCGAATCGCCGCGTCAATTCGGCGTGGCGTACCTGGATACCGAGTTCGTGGATGTGTGTGAGCGCCCGCCAGTCCCAGTTTTGGCTGCCGAGGTAGAACACCTCGCCGTCGACCGCGAATCCCTTGGCGTGCTGCACACCGCCCCACAGCGAGTCGGCGTCGAGCAGACGCGTTTCGATGCCGGGTACTTGGCCGAGGCGTACGGTGGTCTCGGGGTAGGTATCGTGAAAACCCCGATCAGCGATGGTGCGGACGACGACTCCGCGCCGAGCGGCTGTTTCAAGTGCGGCCAGCAGAGGCTCGAGCGCACCGGAACCATCGGGGTGCGGTGAGAAGTAGAACGCCAAGATACCGATCGAGTCGTGCGCGGCGGCGATCATGTCCAGCCAAACGTCGGCGGCTTGCGGCACGTCCGTCAGATCGAGGTCAGTTTCCAGCGGAACACTCTCAACGAAGCTCAGCGTTCCGACGACCGGTGCGCTGGCGGCAGTCTCGGGCGCCGATGAGGACGCCGCCGCCGGCGAGCCATCCGGCCACGCGAGCGCCGCCAAGCAGAACCAGAGCAACAGGTGACACGCAAACATACGGCGACAGTAGCACCATGCAACCGACCGGTACACTGCGGTTAACAAAGTGACTGTATCCCCGCCAACTGC
>JAUVBS010000188.1 GCA_030591105.1 bacterium
ACGAGGACGGTAACGACTACCCCTCGGCCCTGCACGACGACGGCGTCGAGATCGGTGCCCACTACGGCGCGTTGCGCGCCACGGCGTCGTTACTCGACGGCGACGGTGAAAACGGCGAGAGCTACGCGGCCCGGGCTGTCGTCCGGTTCAATCCCGGTGTGTTCAACCTGGCGCTGGGCACCTCGATCCTGCGCCGCGAGGAGCTGTCAGGTCACCAGCGGGCGGCCGGCGTGTTCGGCTACGCGGCCGTCGGTCCGGTGTCCTGGGTGGTCGAACTAGACGAGACACGTAACGCGACCCGCACCGGAGTCCTCGTCTCCAATGAGCTGGGCTGGGAGGTTGTCCAGGGCTTCACCCTGCGGGCAACTTACAGCTTTCAAGACCCCGACGTCGATCTGAAGACAGGAACCCGTAGCCGTTACGGCGCCGGTTTCGATGCGTTGGCGACGCCGTTCTTCGGGGTGTTGTTGATGGCGAATCAGTACGACTTCCGCGAGGGCGATCTGATCGACGCGAGTGACTATTTCCAGGGCGAGTTGGTACTGCACTTCCTCTACTGATATGGGAGAGCACTCATGAAATATAGATGGCGAATCGCGGTGGCGGCGTTCGTGGCGGCGACCGTTTCGGTGGCGGCGGTGGGGTCGGTGGTTTCCGCCGCGGCATCGACGGCAGCGTTGGCGGAGTTCATCGTCACACCGGGAGCCGACGGTAATGAAGTGGTATTCGAGTCGAAGGCCACCCTCGAATCATTCAAAGGCAAGACCGACCGCGTTTCGGGAACCATCACGGCCGACCTGTCCGATCTGACCGACACGGTTGCCGTACGGATAGTCGTCGAGCTGGCGAGCTTCGATACCGGTATCGGCAAGCGCAACGGGCACATGCGCGACAACCATCTCGAAACAGACCAATACCCCGAGGCGGTTTTTACCGCCGACCGCGTCGTCGCAACCACCGCACCGGCTCTCGGCCCTGGCCAGACGGCGATCGTGCGCCTGGCTGGCAGCATGGACCTGCACGGTGTCGTGCGCGACGGCGAGTACGAGGTGCAGCTGACGCTCGAGGAAAGCGGTGTCTTGCTCGTTGTGGCCGAATTCGTGGTGAGCCTGGAGGACCACGCGATCAAGCGCCCCAAATTCTTGATCATGAAGCTGGCGGATGAGCAGAAGATTTCGGTCACGTTCAGGGCAACCCCCAGTGAAGAAATGGCCCGTGCAGAGCAGAGCCGTGAGGGGACGCAGAAGTGAAGGGCGAGGGACTGGCCGGTGTTGATCCGGTCGCCGGGAATTGCGTGATGCGTCTTGCACCGCTCGCTATCGCGCTGCTGGCGATCGTCGGTTGTGCCGACCTGGGCGACGAACCGCCCAACGGCGCTCCGCCCATGCCGACGGTCTCTTTCGCTGACGACTTGCAGCCGATTTTCAACATCGACTGCGCAAATTGCCACACCAACGGTGCCACCAATGGTGGACTCGATCTGAACGAAGGCGCCAGTTACCTGAACCTGGTCGGTGTCGCTTCGCCGAGCTTCGGGACTGTCCGCGTCGTCGCGGGGGAGCCGGACTCATCGTTCCTATATCAGAAACTCACCGGTACCCAGAGCGACGGATCGATGATGCCGCCGCCCGGGTTGCTGACGGCGGACAAACAGGAACTCGTCCGCGTCTGGATCGCCGAAGGAGCGCAAGACAACTAGCCCGGATCACTAATGGATCATCGCCCCCAACCTGGAGGAACATCATGTTACCAAGGATAATACACCGATTAGACCGGACGGCTCACCGCGGCGCCGCGCCTGGCGTGCGAGCGCTGTGCGTCCTCGCGTTCGGTTTGGTCAGTCTGCTCGCCGGTTCGGTCTTCGCGTTCAGCAGCGGTCCGCTCGACGGCCTTACCAACGCGCCGGGTGAAGGAAACTGCACCCAGTGCCACAGCACTTTCCCGCTCAACTCGGGCGACGGATCGTTGGCCATGGCCGGCATCGGCGCGACCTACCTGCCGGGACAAACCTATACCCTCGAGGTGACCCTCGCCGACCCGCAGGCGATGCGGTGGGGCTTCGAGTTCACGATCCTGAACGAAGCTGGCGACAGCGTCGGACAGATCTCGCCGGTCGACGGTACGACCCAGACGTCGTCGGACGGAAACCGCGACTACGCCAAGCACACTTCGGCCGGCACCTTCCCCGGCACTCTCGATTCGCACACCTGGCAGGTCCAGTGGATCGCACCGGAATTCGCCACCGGTGAGGTGACGCTGTACGTCGCCGGCAACGCAGCCAACAACAACGGCAGCACTTCGGGCGACCGGATCTACGCGACCAGCTTCGTGTTCGGCGAGGAGAATGTGGTCGGAGTCGGCGATCTGCCGCTCGCGTCGCAATTATTGCCCAACTATCCCAACCCCTTCAACCCGGCGACGACGATCAGCTTCGAGCTACCGTCCGACCAGGCGGTTCGCCTGACGATCTACACCGTCAGCGGCCGCAGGATCGACACGCTGATCGACGGCCAGCGCTTCGCCGGACTGAACGAGGTCCGTTGGGACGGAACCGATTGGGCCGGCCGCGCGGTACCGTCGGGAACTTATCTGTACCAACTCCAGACCGGACAGGCGGTTGCAACACGGCGGATGGTACTCGTGCGGTAATCGCGCTGCCGTCAGAACTACGATGTCACCAGAATGTGAAAAGGCCCCGGAGTTGTCGCTCCGGGGTCTTTTGAGGTGGCAGGCCGGCGGCGCGCGGTGCTAAGTTCGCCATGCCGTGATACCGCAAGAGTCCGCCACACCTGGGCGCGGTAGCCAGCGAACGATCCGGCCCGCGCCCGGCCTGCCCGGAGGAACACTGATGATGCGATCGATGATCTGCTGCGCAATGGCTTTGGTCGTACTGCTGGGCGCCGCCGCTACCCTGGCCGACAACCCCCAGCCCATCTACAGGGACGCCAACGAGTACCCCGTCCTGGACGAGATCATCGCCGCCCGCGAGAGCCAGCAGGCTGTCGCCGACTCGTTGCAGGCGGTCATCGACCAGCGCTACGCCGACGAGGCGGAAGCCGCCGACGAGGCCGAGCAGTCATTGCGCGTGGACTTCTCAGGTATCAATAAACCGTCGGGCCCGGAGGCCTTCGGCGAGACACCCTTCTACTTCCCGCCGTCACCGCAGTACTACACCGGCACCTGCTGGGCGTTCTGCTCAACTTCCTTCCTGGAGTCCGAGGTCGCGCGCCTGCACGGCAAGCAGGTCAAGCTGTCGGAGATGTTCACCGTCTACTGGGCTTACGTGGAGAAAGCCCGCCGCTTCGTGCGCGAGCAGGGCCACTCCGTCGTGGCCGAGGGCGGGCAAGACGGCGACACCATCGCCATACTGCATCTCTACGGCGCGGTGCCGGCGGAGTCGTACCGCGGCATCCTCAATCCCGACGGACGCTTCGACCACACGCCCATGATCCGGGAGCTGAAAAGCTACCTTAAGTGGATCGAAGAGGGCGGGCACTGGAACGAGGAGATCGTCGTGGCCAACGTGCGGCGGATCCTGGACAGCCACCTGGGCACACCGCCCGAGACCTTCGTCCACGACGACGTCAACTACACGCCGCGCACGTTCTGCGACGATGTTCTCCAACTGGATCCCGATGACTACGTTTCCTGCATCAGCACCATGACCGAACCGTTCTACACCTACGGACTGCTGGACGTGACCGACAACTGGCGCCGGGAGGAGAACTACTTCAACCTGCCCCTGGAAGATTTCTACAAGGTGATCAGGGAGTCGATCCCAGCGGGCTACACGGTGACTATCGGTGGTGACAACAGCGAACCGGGCCTGGACGGCCTCGAGGATTGCGCCGTCATTCCCAGCTGGGACATTCCGGCCAAGTACATCGACCAGGGCAGCCGCGAGTTCCGCATCGACAACGGCACGACCGGTGACGACCACGGTATCCATGTCGTCGGCTACAAGCGAATCAAGGGTGTCGACTGGTTCTTGATCAAGGACTCGAACCGCAGTAGTAGACTCGGGACCTACCAGGGCTATTACTTTTTCACCGGCGACTACATCCGCCTGAAGATGCTGAATTTCCTGGCGCACAAGGACCGGCTGGAAGGTCTGCTGCCGTAGGAAGAGGGCGGTCCGGCCGTTTTCTTTGTTGGCGTGGCCGCGGCGTGCGGCTTAATCTTGGCGCCTGGCACGGAGGCTACGCATCGTGCTAGGCGCGCCCGTTGCCGTAACCACGAGGATGCCGATGGAATTCTTGACCGATCTCGCTGCGAACCTCTCGGGCGCGATCTGGGGCTGGCCCGACGTTTTTCCGTTGATGGTCGCCGCTCTACTGATCACCGGCCTGTTTACCACAGTCTCGCTGCGCTTTATCCAGCTGCGTAAGCTGAAGCTCAGCCTCGATGTAATACGGGGTCGCTACGACGACCCGCAGCACGCCGGTGACCTCAGTCACTTCCAGGCGTTGACCACGGCGCTTTCAGCCACCGTCGGCATCGGTAACATTGCCGGCGTGGCCATCGCCATGCACTACGGCGGGCCGGGAGCGTTGTTCTGGATGTGGGTCACTGCGGTTTTCGGTATGGCGCTCAAATATGCCGAGTGCACCCTGTCCGTGAAGTACCGTACGATCTTGCCCGACGGTTCGGTGGCCGGCGGTCCGATGTACTACATCGAACAAGGTCTGGGTTGGAAACCGCTCGCGGTCGCTTTCGCGGTCTGCACCATCATCTCGAGCTTCGGCTCGGGCAACAGTATCCAGGCGTTCACCGTCGCCGACCAGATCCGGGCCGACCTGGGTGTACCGACCTGGATCACCGGTATCGTATCAGCCAGTCTCGTCGCCGCTGTGATCCTCGGCGGGATCAAGCGCATCGGCGCGGTGACCAGCCGCCTCGTACCGTACATGGCGGCGATCTACGTGTTCGGGGGGCTGCTGGTACTCGTATTCAACTTGCCGCAAGTGCCGGGCACTCTGGCGTTGATCTTTCAATCGGCGTTTCAGCCGGCGGCGCAGATCGGCGGTTTCGCCGGCGGCACGTTCATTTTCATGCTGACCTGGGGCGTCAAACGCGGGCT
>JAUVBS010000222.1 GCA_030591105.1 bacterium
CGCGAAAAGGAGAAGCGCGCTGAGTTCGTCAAGGTTCCCAATGAGCAGTCGTTTGTCGTCGTCGTCAAGGGGCCCGGCGAGTTGGTCGTTCGTCTTCACCGCATGATGACTGACACGACAGAGGAAGGCAGCAACTACTCCATTGTCATTCTCGAGGACGATATCGTCCTGCAGCAGCTGAGCGGTACGACGGAAGCCGCCTACAACTGGGTGGTCGCCGATGGCAACGATGCCAGCGGTATGCGCTTGTCGAACCCGAAGGAGTACCGGCTCAAGGTGAGTGGCAAGCAGGCAAAGCTCGCGCTGCAGATGTCGGAAGCACCCGAGGGGATGCTGGTTCGCTACAGCTTCGTTGCCGAGACAGCGTCGCTGGCGATGCTCGATTTAAGTTTTGACGACGACGATGAGGACGAGGATGACGACGACATCGGCAGCTTTGTGGCACCTCCGAAGCCGACCGTGGTCATGGAGGTTGCCGTCCAAGAGAAGATCATCATCGAGGGGGGCGGGGACTTCATCGGCCTCGCCGTTCAACTCGGCACCGTCGTTCCGGCCGCTGGCGGCAACCCGATGGCATCGGTAGCCGGGGAGGTGCGCTTTGCATTGCCCGTGCTTGAGGATGCGCTCACGCTAGGTTTGCGTGCCGGATACACTCGACACGACTTGCAGACGAGCGCAGCAGATCTCGACGGCGTTATCTTGCGGTTGCGGTCAACCACGAACATGGTGCCGTTGTTGGCACGGGCCGCCTATCGGCTGCAACTGTTGGAGACTTTGGCGCTGTACGGGAACGTCGGCGCGGGGGTCAGCTATGTTCGGGCCACTCGGCAGTCGCGAGGTTCCTCTAGCACCACCTCTCGCTGGATCGTCAGTGGTCTCGGCGGCTTGGGTGTCGAACTCGATGTTGGGGTCGGCTGGGTCGGGGTTGATGGCGGCTACTTATTTGGATTGTCAGGCGACTTTGGGGACAGTCTCGCGGGCTACTCGCCCAGCGGTCCCACGGTGTCGTTACAGTATCGCATTGGTATCTAGGACTTGTTTCAAGCGCGAAGGGAAGAGACGATGAAGGCGAAAACCAACTGTCTGTTTTTCGGGCTCACGCTGATTCTATCGGGTTGTACCGAACCCACCTCGATCATTATCGAGCCGTTGCGCATCATTCTCTGGGCACCGGCCAGCGGATCGATGTGCATCACTCCAGATGTGACGGTTCGCGCAACGTTCTCGGATGACCTGGATCCGGCAACGTTAACGGCGGAGTCGCTCTTTCTGCTCGACTCCGACGGGATCGTCAGTACGACTTTGAGTTATGACCAACAGACATTTACCGCTCGTCTGGATCCGGCTGCGCCCCTGGGCTTCGGTCGGATCTATACGGTTGTGGCGACCGCGGAGATCAGCGGTGTCGACAAGGGTCGCTTGCCGGTACGGCTCGAGGCTTCGTTCGAGACTGTCGCACGGACCGGGTGTGCGCCCGGTATCGAGTGCACTCTGCCCAGCCAATGTGCCGACGGCGAGATCTGCGCGGCGATCGGTATTTGTACCGAGGAGTGCGTCACCGACACCGATTGTTTCCGTGGGACCTGCAGCACCGGCTCATGCATTCCAGACACAACGGCCGGTGGTGACTCCGTGGTTCCGGGAGATCCCGCGGTTCCGGGCGACCCCGCGGTTCCGGGTGACCCCGCGGTTCCGGGCGACCCCGCGGTTCCGGGCGACCCCGCGGTTCCGGGTGACCCTGCGGTTCCGGGCGACCCTGCGGTTCCGGGCGATGCAGCGGTTCCGGGCGACGCAGCGGTTCCGGGCGACGCAGCGGTTCCGGGCGACGCCGCGGTTCCAGGTGACTCCGCCGCTCCCGGCGACGGGGACTGAGTTCGACCGTGAATAGATCCTTGCGAGTAAGAAGCTTCAGAGAGACCAGGGGACTACCGATGCGTCTTTTTCAGAGGTTGACGACTGACCTGACCCGCCGATTGTCGGCCCATCAGGTTGTTGGCGTTGCCATCGCTTTGTTTGCCGTGGCCGGGTGTGGGCAACAGACGGCGTTGGTGGTGCCGCCGGTGGCGGATGCCGGAGTTGGCAGTGTCGTCCGGGTCGGTGAGGTGGCCGAGCTCGACGGTACCCAGAGCACGGTTGAAGGTGCCACCGACGTTGATGGTCTGGAGTTCAACTGGACCATGATCGCGATGCCGCCCGGCAGTTCGGCGGCGTTGTCGAGTGCCGCCTTTGCGCAACCGACCTTCGTCGTCGATGCGGTCGGCGACTACCTGATCCGGCTGGTGGTCACCTTCCAGGGCGTCGAGAGTCGCCCCGACGTCGTCGTGGTTCGTGGCTACAAGTCGCTCGTCGTTCTGGCGCAGACGCCGCCGGATCGAGCGGTCGATGTACGTCGTGACGCTCCGGTCTCGGTTATCTTCTCGAGTCCCGTCCAGCCCGAGACCGTGACCCAGAGCAGCTTCTACGTGCGCTACGGCACCAACGTCGTTCCCGGTCTCATCACCCTCGGTGAGGGAAATACCGTCGCGACCTACACGCCGTCGGTTCTCTACCCCGAGGGCCGGCAAATGAACGTGATGGTCATGCCACTCGTCGCCGGCCTCGATGGCTCGATTCTGGCGAGCGGCTACCAGGGTTCATTCGCCGTCGCTGTTGGCCCGGACACGCGGCCGCCGGCTGTCTACGTTACGACTCCCGAGGATGGCGAAACGGAGGTCGCGGCCTCCGGATCGGTGACCATCACCTTCGATGAAGCGATCGATGAGGGAACGGTTTGGAGTGACGACGGCGATTGCTCCAACGACGCTGTGACGGTTACAGATTCGACCACCGGCGACTGCGTCGAGGGCAGCTTCGAGGTCACTGCCGGAGGAACGCGCTTGGTCTTTGTCCCCACTGACCCGCTGACGCCCGGGGAGACCTACACCGTTTCCGTCGACGGCGGTGCCGGCGGTGTGAGCGACACGGCCGGTAATCCGCTGCCGGCTGACTCCACCATCGACTTCACCGTGACGACCGCTCCCGACACTGAGCCGCCCGTCGTTGCTTCGATTTATCCGGGCGACGGCTACAGCGACGTGCCGCTCGGCGCGCAGATCACGATTGGCTTCTCGGAGGCTATCGAACCAATGCTTGGCAGTGATCCGCCGAGCGTCGATCCGCTAAGCATAGTTGTCGCTGACGCAGCCGGTGTGTCGGTTGCTGGCAGCAACGTCCTTGCCTCCGCTCTGCGTGTTGTGACGTTCACGCCGAGTTTGGCACTCGAGAGTGGCGCTCGCTACAGCATCACCGTGCACGGCGACGGCGCCGCAGCCATCACCGACCGCGAAGGCAACCGGCTCGACGGCAACGGCGATGGCAACGGCGGCGGCGACGTCACGGTTACGTTCGTCACGGTAGACTCGCGCAACTACGACGGCGTGCTGACGGTACCGGGCACCGTCTCTCCGGGATCCTCGATCACCGTGTCGGTGGCTGATCGTGATCTCGACACCTCGACCGGTCCCGATGCTGCCTCGGTGGTGGTGACGACCAGTCTTGGCGAACGTGAAACCGTCGCTCTTACCGAAACGGGGACTGAAACGGCAACCTTTTCTGGGACCTTGGCCACGGTCTACGGCACCGCGGCGGGTCCTCCTGGTGATGAGACCATCGTGGTTGCTGCTGGCGATACCGTGACCGTGACCTACTCCGACGCGATCTCGGCTCAGGGCGTGTCGGCACTCGTTCCCCGAACGGTCTCGGTGGTCGGTGGCGTCGATGCGGTGCTCACCGTTGATGCAACACGGATCCCAGGTGAAGACCTTACGCTCGAGGTCGATGACGCGGACAGGAATCTCTCGCTCGTGGGGCGGGACACGGTGCCTGTCGTCGTCACCTCCAGCCTCGGAGAGATCGAAACCGTCTGGCTGGACGAGACCGGCGCCGACACGGGATTATTCCGCGGCATGTTGGCTACCGCGTTCGGTGGACCAGGTTCGGACGATGACGGCGTCTTGGAGATCCAGGCCGGTGACAGTGCCACGATCGCTTTCCAGGATGACCTGACCTCGAGCGGTTCGTCGGCGCCGGTGAGTCAGAATACGGACTTCATCGGTGGCACCGACGGCACCGTTGCATTTGTCCAGACCACCTTCCAGACCGGTGATACGCTCGAGATCCAAGTCGTCGACTCGGACTCTCTGGTAAATCTCACCCCCGGGGCGAGTAACGACTCGTTTCCGGTCAATGTCAGTAGCGCCAGCAGCGGCGACCAGTTGGCCGTCACCCTGACGGAGATCGCACCAGAAGGTACGTTTCTAGGTTCTTTCGTTACCGTTGTCGGTGCGGTGCCGGTGGTCGATGATAAGCTTCAGGTTTCCGACATCTCGCAGCTGTTGACCGTGACCTACAACGATCTTCTGCGGGCCAACGGTTTTGCCACGGGCTTTGTTCTCACAGCCTCGATGAGCGGATCAAACACGGTTCCGGTCTTGGCAAGCGATCCTGTGTCGACCGCCTTGGAGGGGATCCTCTATTC
>JAUVBS010000307.1 GCA_030591105.1 bacterium
AGCGCCGCGGTGATGGACGTCTTCAAGCCCGGCGACCACGGCTCGACCTTCGGCGGCAACCCGCTCGGGATGGCCGTTGCGCGTGCGGCACTCCGCGTTCTGATCGACGAGAAGCTCGTGCAGAACTCCGCACGGCTCGGCCCGTGGTTCATGACCAAGCTCCGCACGCTGAAGTACAAGAGCATCAAGCAGGTGCGTGGCAAGGGACTGTTCATCGGTCTGGTGCTCGACCGACCGGCCCGTCCCTACTGCGAAGCGCTGAAAACCGAGGGGTTGCTCTGCAAAGAGACCCACGAAAACGTGATCCGCTTCGCGCCACCGCTGGTGATCAACAAGCGTGAGCTGAACATGGCTTTCCGCCGCGTCGACAAGGTGTTCAAGCAGCTGGAAGGTTAGAACTCGCTTCAATACCGTTTCCGTAGCGAGAGCACGCGCAGCGGCCCGAGGCTGACCGCAGGCTTCTCGCGCGGCAATCATCACGATCGGGGCGTTCCTACCCAGGGGCGCCCCATTTGCGCGTCGGCCATATTGACCGCGCGCGCCTGCTAGCGTATAATCATCGCGCCTCGTACGCTCGCGGTTACTCGCCTGGTTTCATACCGCTGAGGGGGAAGCGTGCAGATCAGGTCATGCCGATATTTTCACGTAATTTCGCTCTCTCGTTGCTCGAGCAGCCCTTCATGACAAGGGGATTTTCGTGAACGGCCCGAAACCATCTTGCGGTGCGATCACCCTGGCAATGGTGATGCTGGTCTGCCTGGTTGCTGCAACCGCCGGTTCGGTCGGCGCCCAGACCACCTGGCACGTGCCAGACGATCCTGGGGCGGCGACCATCGCCGAAGCCCTCGCTTCGGCGCTAGCGGGCGACACCATCGTCATCGCGCCGGGCACCTACTTCGAACACGATCTGGTAATGACCGAAGGTGTGCTGTTACGGAGCGAGCTAAACGATGCTCAGAACGTGATCGTCGACGCCGCAGGATTGGGTCGGGTCATGACCGGTACCGATCTGACCGGAGCGACCGAGATCTCCTCGGTCACGCTGACCGGCGGTGCGGCGACCGGCGGCGATCCGGACGGTCTGGGCGGTGCCATGTATCTTCTGCGGTCCTCGCCGGTGATCAACGACTGCCGCTTCGTCGACAACAGTGGCGACTATGGCGGCGCGCTCTACTTACGCGATCACTCCGATCCGGTCGTCGGCGGCTGTACGTTCGCGGGTAACATCTCGGCATCTGCCGGCGGCGGCGTGTTCTGCCACCTGGACTCGGCCCCGATCTTTTCGCTCTGTACGTTCGCCGCCAATACGGCGCTCGGACTCGGCGGTGGGCTGTACGCCACCGCAGGCTGCGCCGTGTCGGTCACGCACTGTACCTTCGCCGATAACGACGCACCACTGGGCGCCGCGATGTCGAGCTGGAGCGATTCGCCGACACCAGTGACCGGTACGCTGGTAGCGCAGAACCTCACGGGCTGGGCGGTCGAAGGCGACTTGGGCAGCGTCGCGACGTTCTCCTGTGGAGACATCCACGGCAACGAGGGTGGCGACTGGACCGGACCGCTGGCTGACCAGCTTGATAGCGACGGAAACTTCTCGGCCAATCCTCTCTTCTGCCGGCAGTCCGGCACGTTATCTCCTTTCTCACTCGCCGAGGACTCGCCGTGCGTCGATGCGCCAGCCGGCTGCGGCCAGATCGGTGCCTGGGGTGTCGGTTGCGGACCGGTCGTCGGCGTACCGGGCCTGCCCACCGCCAGCCGGTTATATCCGGGCGCTCCGAACCCGTTCAACCCGGTGACGATCATCCGTTTCGAACTGGAGCGCACAGGACCGACCAAGTTGCAGATATACGGCGTCGATGGCCGCCTGGTCGCGACGTTGGCCGACGGGCCGTTGCCAGCCGGCCGCCACGAACGGACCTGGGACGGCACCGACCGGAGTGGCCGGCGCGTCGCGTCCGGTATCTATTTCTGCCGCCTGACCGCCGGTGTATTCCAGCAGACGCAGCGTATGGCGCTGGTGAAGTGAGGGGGTTGGCGATGAAGACGCTCAGACGATGCGAAGCGACCAGCCGACGCGCGGCGGTTACAGCAGCGTGTGTCGCGATGCGCGCAATGCGCGCGATGACGGTGGCGGTAGCGCTAGCGGTCGTCCGTGCTATCGGCGCGATCGGTGCGATCGGCGTGATCGGTGCGGTCGGCGTGATCGGCGTGATCGGTGCGGTCGCCCCGGCGGCGGCGCAAGAGGTGTTGCCGATCGTGGTGGTCGACTACCCATCCAGCCTGGCCGGTCAAAACAGCGCCTTACCTCTACCACCAACGATGACCTTCGGTTTCACCGGTATCGATCCAGATGCCGGACCCGACGGTGCCCCGCCGACGCGGTTTCGTTTCCTGTTCAAGACAGCCGAGATACCGGGCGAACCTTACAACTACGTCACCGAGCAATCTACCTACGAGCAATATTGCCAGGAACTGGTCGGCTTCGCCGATACGGACTGGAGCGGATGGCAACCTTACCCGACCCAGCCGGCCGACCGACGGGTCACCTTTGATAACATGCCCCAGTTCGACATCGAGGACAATCTGATCCACTACCTCTTCGCGGTCCAGGTGATGGACACAACCGGCGTGGTGAGCATCGAACGCGAATACGGTCTGAACGTGGTCAATTTTTACGTTTCGACTTTGCTGGCGCCGCTACTCTCGGTGCACGAGCCGTTTCTGGGGACCGCCGACTTCATGGGGATCGGTAACGTCGTCTCGTACGACATCATCGCGCAGATGGAACTGAACTTCAGTTGGGAAGCAAGCGCCGAAGCTTACGGCGCCGAGATCGCTGCTTACCAATGGGGTTGGGACGTGGCCGATCCGGACGACGTAAACGATCCGGGCTGGGCCGTACCCCCAGGCCTCTCCCCGGCCCACCTGCAGACACCGCCGCAGTCTTTCTCCTCGGGCGTGCATTCGTTGACGATCCGCTGCTGGGACAGCGTCGACCAGTTGACGCAGGCGATCTTGAGCCTGGACGTCGTTCCGATCCCTGATCCGTCGGTCCAGTTCCCGCTGCTGCTGGTAGACGACGTCTTCGATCACAACAGTAATGGCTGGCTGAACCAGGACGGCATACCGCTGGACCGCGACGAATTCCGCGATGCCTTCTGGCTGCAGACCTTGGCCGAGACAGGCGGCGTGATCGGTTTCGAACCCACACGCGATGTCGTCGATACCGAAGACGGGGATCTCGATTATCGGACTCTGGTCAATTATCGCAATGCAATCTGGACCTCCAAGCGGGTGGCCGACCCCTGGAACATGGTGAGTCGTACGTTCCGGCCCTATCCATCGGGGCAAGTCCGCTACAACTGGCTGGCGGTATACCAGCTATACGTCGGCAACTTGCTGATGGTCGGCAGCCGTAATCAGGAAGACTTTCTCGCCGACGATCTTTACACGGCACCCATCGTTCTCGAGTCACAGACCTACCCTCACCTGACCACGGGCTTGACGCTTCTCGACCAGTTCTCGCCGAACTACCCCGTCTGCGGCACAAGCATACCCGGCCACCTCAGCCGCAGTTCGCGTTGCTCGGGTTTGAAAGGACTCGTCCTGGACACCGACTTCGCGGACGTTTACATGCCCGGAGGAGCGGCTTTCCCC
>JAUVBS010000522.1 GCA_030591105.1 bacterium
AGTGACCGGGCGCCAGAACGTGGCGCGCCAGAGCGCGCCGCACCAGAACGCGCGGCACCAGTACCCGCGGCACCAGCACCCGCGGCGCCAGCACCCGCCGCACCCGCGGCCGGCTGGACCGTGCCCGCTGTCCGTATCGAGGACGCCCCGCGCTTCGGTTGGCGTGGGCTGCTACTCGATTGCGGTCGCCACTTCATGACCGTCGACTACGTCAAGAGAATGATCGACCTGTTGGCGATCCACAAACTCAACCGACTGCACTGGCACCTGACCGAGGATCAGGGGTGGCGGCTGGAGATCCGCAAGTATCCGCGCTTGACCGAGATCGGCGCCTTGCGCAGTTACGACGACGGCAGCAGTTACGGCGGTTACTACACGCAGCAGCAGGTGCGCGAGATCGTTGCCTACGCCGCGAGTCGCCACGTGACCATCGTTCCCGAGATCGAGTTGCCCGGCCACTGCCGCGCGGCGCTGGCCGCTTACCCCGAGCTGTCGTGCAACGGCGGACCGCACACCGTCGCGACCCGCTGGGGTGTCTTCGCCGACGTCTACTGCGCCGGCAACGACGAGGTGTTCCGCTTCCTGGAAGATGTATTGGTCGAAGTGATGGAACTATTTCCTGGCAAGTACATCCACATCGGCGGCGATGAGGTACCCAAGCAGCGTTGGCAAGAGTGCCCCCAATGCCAGGCGCGGATCGCCGCGGAGAACCTGGCCGACGTGGACGAATTGCAGAGCTGGTTCATCCGGCGCATCGACCGATTTCTCACCGCCCACGGCCGCAAGCTCATCGGCTGGGACGAGATCCTCGCGGGCGGCCTCGCACCCGAGGCCACCGTGCAGTCGTGGCGCGGTTTCGCAGGAGCGCTGGCCGCCGCGCGCGCCGGTCACGATGCGATCGTTCACCGACGAGTCACGCCTACTTCGATTACGACGTCGGCCGGACCGACCTGGCGAAGGTCTACTCCTTCGACCCGGTGCCACCGGAACTGACCGCGGCCGAAGCGAAGCACATTATCGGCGGCGAGATGAACATGTGGACCGAGTACGCGCCGCAGGAAAAAGTCGACAGCAAGGTCTTCCCCCGGCTGCTGGCCATGGCCGAAGTGCTGTGGACCGGACCGCAGCAGGGTAGCTTCAAAGCCTTCTTCGGGCGCGTCCGTAAGCACTACGAAAGGCTCGACCGGATGGGTGTGCGCTACGGCCCGGAAGCCAGGCCAGTGGTGATAACACCCCGCTACGAAGCGGACCGCGACGGCTTTCTGATCACCTGCTCCATCGACAGCGAACTGCCTGGCGACGACGGGGTGATCCGCTACACCCTCGACGGTAAGCCGGTGACCGCCGAGTCACGCCAATACGGTAACCCTTTCTTCGCCGACGGTACCGGTGCAGTACGCGCCCGCGCTTTCGTCGCCGCGACACCTTACGGCAGTGAGGCTTCGGCAACCGCCGTTGACCACGCCGCGTTGGGCCGCCCGGTCCAGCTGGCCGATCCGCCGGCCGAACGCTACCGAAGCGACCGCAATGAGCGATTGACCGACGGTTTGCGCGGCACGATTGATCACCGCGACGGTCACTGGACCGGTTTCGAAGGTGTCGACCTGATCGCGGTGATCGATCTCGGTGAGCAGACAGTCGTGCACGAAATGAGCGCCG
>JAUVBS010000480.1 GCA_030591105.1 bacterium
ATCGGAAATCTGGGCGCGGACCCGGAGATCAAGTACACCCAGAGCAACGTGCCGGTGGCCAACTTCCGCGTCGCGACCACCGAGAGTTGGAAAGACCGTAACACCGGCGAGTGGCAGGAGAAGACCGAGTGGCACCGCGTTGTCGCCTGGCGCTATCTGGCCGAGCGCGCCGAGCGTTACCTGCGCAAGGGCAAGCAGGTGTACGTCGAAGGTCGGATCGAGACCCGCTCCTGGGAGGACCAGAGCGGACAGAAACACTACATGACCGAGATCGTCGCGCAGCAGATGATGCTCCTGGGCCGCCGCGACGAGAACGACGCTTACAGCGGCGAGAAACCCGCGCAGGCCGGTGCGGCCAGCGGTTCGGGCGACAGCGACTTCAAAGCTCCGCCGCTGGAGGGTGGTCCGGCCACCAAGGACGAGGACGACGATCTACCGTTCTAGAACTCGTTGCGAAACGAGTTTTGGCGGTGCAGCGCATCAGTGCGACGGCCCGGCTACTGTTTGGTAGCCGGGCCGTCTTGTCGGTATCGCGGCGGGCGCCGCGGGGCCACCGGGCGTAGCAGGCACACCGGGCGCGGCGGCAACCTACGTCCGCACCTCGCACCAGCGGTAGAGCGTGCACGCGTCGCACTGCGGCGCGCGGGCTTTGCAGGTCTTGCGCCCGTGGTCGATCAAGAGGTGACCGAAGTCGCGCCACTCCTGGCGCGGGACACATTCGTTGAGTTGACGCTCGACCTTCACCGGGTCGGTTTGATCGGTCAGACCGAGCTTGCGCGCGATACGCCCGACGTGGGTATCGACGACCACACCGTCGGGGTTGTTGTACGCCTCGCCCAGGACGACGTTGGCGGTCTTGCGACCGACGCCGGGTAGCTTGACCATCTTCGCCATATCGTTGGGCACCTCGCCGCCGTGCTGTGTACCCAACGCGCGCGCCGCGTTCTGGAGCGACTTGGCCTTGTTGCGGTAGAAGCCGGTCGAGCGCACCGCCTCTTCGATTTCTGCCAGCGGCGCTTCAGCGAAGTCGCCCGGCGTGGGAAACTGCTCGAACAGCCCGGGGGTGACCTTGTTCACCCGTACGTCGGTACACTGCGCCGACAGGATCGTGGCCACCAGAAGTTGCCAGGCGTCGCCGTGCTCGAGGCTACACTGCGTGTCGGGAAATTCCCTGCGCAGTGCGGCGATTACTTTCATCGCGCGCTGCTTGCGCGTCCGCAGGAGCTTGAGGGGTTGAGCAGAAGACATGGGCTTCCTTTAGACGATGTACACTCGGTGCCGCTGTCGGCTTTTCGACGCCAGCGAGCCGAGGCGCTGATCCTTGACAAAGACGGGCAGCATTGCTAGTTTTTGCGCCCGTCGAGAGACCGCACTGAATTTAACAGCGGTGCTCTTTGGCTACCAGCGAAACGATATAGATGGTGCGCCGCTAGCTCAATTGGCAGAGCAACTGACTCTTAATCAGTAGGTTCGGGGTTCGATTCCCTGGCGGCGTACCAACTTACAGAGACCATGATCAGCCTGTTGTCCCATGGTTGTCTCAAATGATCACAATCTGACAGATATGAAGCTGTCCTGAGTGATTTTGGCTGGCCCCGTTTTCCGGCTTTCATCTCCAGCAGTATGCCCATGGGATTAGATCTCCGATACCGTGGCGGAGTTTGTCTGAATCCTCGGCTAGAAGCGCGGCGATAGTGCCGTGTTGACAGCGCAGCAGCTCGTCCGCCTGGGTCGGCCAGGCTCATTGTCTGCCGCTCGTACGCGACGCCTCAAAGGCTCGAGAATCTACGATCGCATAGACGCGGCATCGACCAGGCGCTCGACGTCCGTGCAGACCGTGCTCTCAGAAGCGATAAGGATCGTTGCTCGGCTGGCGTCGATGACTCTTGCCGTGCCACCACGCGCCAGAGATCAAGAGCCAGTGAACTCGTTGGGTCCGGTGCGAGAGATTCGATATAGGGGTCGGGGACTGCGGCTTGGAAACAAGGAACGCGGCGAGGCCGCCGGCACTAGATTTTGATGGAGCGATCCCCCACGGGGACCTCGAGTATGCGACCGCCTAGGTAACGAACAGCTTGGGAACAGCCCCTGCAGTTAAAAGAGCGCAAAACCAACTGACCTACCATGAACGCCTGGCTTG
>JAUVBS010000128.1 GCA_030591105.1 bacterium
ATCGCTCACCGTATGTTGCATCCACACACGAGGGACCGCTTCGGTGGTCAACCAGGGCTCGAAGAACGCCGTCAGGTCTTCACCGGCGAACTCACTGGCCAAGGCGCGGAAGTCAGCGGTGGTCACGGTGTGGTGCGGACGGCCATCGTCGTTGGTCCAGGCGTGCAGCAGCGCGAAGAAGTCAGCGTCGCCGAGCCGGCCGCGCAGCATGTGCAGAATCCACGCCCCCTTGGTGTAGACCACCGGCTGGAGCACCGGCGAGGGATCGTAGACCGGCCCGAACGCATTCCAGTGAAACGGGTTGGCCAGTTCGTCCTGCATGTAGTCGAAGTAGGCGGCCTCTCCCCCCTCGTAATCGCTGCCTGCCCACAGCGCCTCGCTGTAGGTGGCGAATCCCTCGTTGAGCCAGATGTCCGCCCACTCGTGCGGCGTGAGCGAATCGCCGAACCACTGGTGACTCAATTCGTGCAGGATCACGAAGCGACCACCCTGCTCACCGTCGAGGAAATGCTCATCGAGGCTGGTGACCGTCTGATGCTCCATGGCGCCGCGGGGCCAGAGGAATTCGGCGTGGCCGTATTTCTCACCGAGAAACGGGTACGGCCCGACGATCTGTTCGCAGAAATCGAGCATATCGCACAGCGACTGCAAGTCGACCTGAGCCGCCGGCACGTCGGGCGGAAAGATCCAGTTACGCAACGGGATCTGGCTACCGAGCGACGTCGTGCAATCCTCACTCAATAGCGTGTAATCACTGATCGCGACCGAAACGAGGTAGGCCGCAATGGGGTAGTCCTCACGCCAGACGTAAGTCCGCCAGCCCGGCATCGCGGCGTGCTCGTCGATCAACAGGCCGTTGGACACTGCGACCAGAGACTCCGGCACAGTCAGTCGGACGCGGGTCAGCGCCTTGTCGTCAGGACGATCCTTGCACGGCCACCAGTACTTCGCGTAGGCCGGCTCGCTCATGTTCGCCACGACCGGCGCCGCATCCGGGGTGTCGGGGTGGTGCACCTTGAACATCAACCCGCGGTTGGTCGCCGGAACCGGCGGCGTACCGCCGTAGGCGACGGTCACCGAGTCGACCGCGCCGCTGGCCAGAGGCTGCGGTAGAACGACGACGAGCGAATCGCCGGCGTGGGTAAACGCCAACTCACCGGTGGTGTGCGTGATCGCCGAGACCGTCAAAGCGTCGGTGAGATCGAGTACCAGCTCGTCCAAGGAGGCCACCCGGCTGGCAAAGACCAGCGCTACCGTACCGGTGATGGTCGTCGCGGAAGGATCGATGGTCAGATCGAGAGCGTAACGGCGCACGTCGTAGCGGTCACTGGTCACCGCGGCATCGCCGTGCGAGCCGTCCTTGGCAGCGAGGTCTTCGGTGGTCATGGCCGCCGCCTTCGCACCGCGCAGGAGTGCGGCGTTCCGCGCGGCGAGGGTTGCCGGCGTGGGATCGGCGTGCGGTGGGTGGTAGGCCGACGACTCCGCCGTCGCCGCGGTCAGGCCGGCAGCGAACAGGACGATAGCAATCAGCCAGGCCAAGCTGACTCGCGACAGACCTCGGCAACGATGCATAGTGCGGTAACCTCGGGGTCGAACGGGCTCACGGGAAGATGCAATGATCCCGGCCCGTGCAGAATTCGATCAGGGGTGGCAGGACGATTCTGCGTCCGGTAATTGTAACCCATTGGGCGCTGATTGGAAAACGCAACTGCGCGCGACCGCCGACGCGGCCTTTCCTGGGCAGATGCTACCCGGTAGTAAGGGTCGAGCGGGCGCGGTCGATCAAGCCAGCGCTTTGCCCAGCGCCCGCAGCTGATCGCGGTTCCCCAGCGTGATCAACACGTCGTCGCCTTCGAGGAAATAGTCCGGACCCGGGTTGAAGACCATCTGCCCGGTGGATTTCTTCACCGCGATGATGATCACGTTGAAGCGTTCGCGGATACCGGAGTGCTTGATCTCCACCTCCGCCATGGACGAGCCGTCACCGACGGTCAGTTCCTCGAACATCAGATCCAACCCACGGCTTTGGGTGACGACCTCGACGAAGTCGTACACGGTGGGTCTGAGCAGCGCCTGCACCATACGCATGCCACCGATGGCGTAGGGCGAGATCACCCGGTCCGCCCCCGCGCGGGTGATCTTGGTGGTGGCCCGGTGGTCGGTCGCTCGGGCAAGGATATAGAGACCGGAATTGTCTTGCCGGCACATCTCGCGTGCCGAGAGGGTGATATAGAGATTGTCCACGTCGCTGGAGACCACCGCGACGAGCCCCTTAGCACGCCTGATACCGGCTTGCTCGAGGATCGAATCCTCGGTGGCGTCACCGTCGACGACCAACCGACCCTGCCCGACCAAATCCTCGGCCACGTCGTGTTCCTTTTCTACGATCACGAACGGGACCTTCTCCTCCTGGAGTTCCTCACAGAGGATCTGGCCCATGCGGCCGTGGCCGCAGACGATGTAGTGCCCGGTGAGGGCTTCGATCTCGCGGAGCATCCTCTGCCTCCCTACGAAACGCTGGATGGATCCCTCGATAAGCACCGCGCCCAAGGCCCCGAGGGTGTAGGTCATCACGGCCAGGCCCGACACGATCAACAAGATATCGAAGATGCGGCCGCTGGTATCGAGAGAGCGGACCTCTCCGTAGCCGACCGTGCTGACGGTGATGACGGTCATGTACAGCGCGTCGAGGAACGAGAACCCCTCCATCACCACGAAGCCGGCGGTCCCCAGGATGACGACGCCCAGCAGCAACACCAGTCCTTTGCCGACATTACCATAACGGGCCGTAGTACTGAACAATGGAGCCTCCGCCGTGCTGCGGTTCGATCGCGATTGCTGGCCGCAAGGGTAAACGCTTGCTACTCGGACATAAAGTGCCAAATTGTGAGAGTAAATCGCGGCCGGCGTTCCGGACCACGAGACCGCGCTACCGCTAGTGGTCGGAACCAACAGACGGGTGCGCGCGTAGAAGGTAAATCTGCCGGCAGCGGGTCTGTCGGCCCCATAGGTTATCACCTTTCCCGATGGCCGAACGGTAAAGGACGGTGCGAGTCATGACCAGGACTGCTCAGCTTCTGCGACCGGTCACGTTAGTGACCGGGCTGATCGCGCTGACGGCGGCGGTCGCCCAGGCCGGGCCGATCGTGCGAATCGAGCCGAATCACCTCGACTTCGGCGTCATGAAGCAGCATGAATCGCGCTCCGCGGAAGTGATCATATCGAACGTCGGCGACCAGCCGCTGAAGATCCGCAAGATCAAGGCGAGCTGCGGTTGCACCACCACCGACCTGGCGAAGGACCTGTTGCAGCCGGGCGAAAGCGTCCCGTTGAAGATCGACTTCAGTAGCAAGACTTTCAGTGGCGATCAGACCAAGGTGGTGGAGATCTACACCGACGACCCGCGTCAAGGCTATCTCGAGGTTCTGGTCCAAGCCCACGTCAAAGTGGCGCTGCTGATCGACCCGCTCAAGAAGAAGATAGAGTTCGCCCGCAGCCGACAGGGCCAGAAACTCACCAAACAGGTGACTTTCACCGCCACCGAACAACCGATACTCGAGCTCGATCTGAAACGCTACAATCCCGACATGTTCGATCTCGAGATAATCAACGGCTACGAGGGCAACCCCCAGGTCTCGGTCCTGATAGTTACGGTGGCCGAGGATATGCCGGCGGGCAAACACCGCGACATCGCACAACTGACGACGAACATCCCCGAGACACCGAAGGTCGACATCGAACTGCGCTGCCAGATCGTCCACGACCTGATCCTCAGCCGCGATGACATCAGATTTCGCTACGTCGTGGCGGGCCAGCAGTTGCGCACGAATCTACGTATCGTACCGTTCGACGAGGGGACGCGATTCGAAATTACCGGTGCCGAGATCGATGTACCGGGATTGACCGCGTCCGTCGAAGAGCGCGTTCCCAACGCCGAGACCATAGTACTGATCGAAGGTCAGGCCATCGCGACCGACGATGAGCGCGCCGTCGCTACCAAGGGGCGCCTGAAGGGCATGTTGAAGATCTACACCGACCTCGCCTCGCAACCGGTGATCGAAGTTCCTGTCAGTTATTTGCTACGCATCTAGGAAGCGGACGACGACCTTGGTCCCAGCAATCGAATCCGTCGGCATTGGCAGGCTCGCTACCTGTTTGAGGGAAGCCGGCCTGCTACTCTTGCTAGCGCTCAGCGTGACCGTGGCGGCGTGGTTGATCCGACCCGAAAAGATGTCGCTACGAGCGGAAACTGCATTTTACGAGCTGGAACTCGACGCCCCGCTAATTGCGGTGGCCGACGCGCTCGTACTCTACGACACCGGCAGCCACCTGTTCCTCGATACCCGCACCGCCGGGCCGGGTAGCTTCGTGACCATCCCCGGTGCGCTCCCGGTCCGCGTAACGACATTCGACGACGACCTGTACGAGAACAGGGATTTCCTCTACCCCGAAGATCCGGTCGTACTGTTCGGCGACGGCAATCTGCCCGCCGTCTCGGACGTCGCGGCACTTCTGCTCGAACGCGGTTTCGAGGAGATAATGATCATGGGCGGCGACCTCGAGGCTTGGCGCCGAACCGGCGGTCCGTTGGCCGATCACCAGGCGGGTGAGCATGAGTAACGTCGACGCCACACCCGCGTTGCCCGTAGCCAACAATGGACCCATCGGCTGGATCGTTCTGGCCTGTCGCTTGATCGTCGGCGCGACCTTCTTGTACGCGTCGCTCGACAAGCTGGCACACCCGGTGGCCTTCGCCCAGTCGGTCCACAACTACCACCTGGTACCGCTGGCGCTGTTGCACCCGTTCGCCCTGCTGCTGCCCGCCGTCGAGGCAACCATCGGCGTCGCTTTACTGGTCGGCTTCTGGCGTCGTGGCGCCGCGCTGCTCGGCGCGGTCCTGTCGGTCATGTTTCTCGCCGCGCTCGGGTCGGCGATCGTCCGCGGCTTGGACATCTCGTGCGGCTGTTTCCAGACCACCGGTGGCCACACCGTCAGCTTCGATCTGCTGCTGACCGATACTCTACTGGTGATCGCCTGCCTCTGGCTGCTGCTCGCCCCGACGGTCGGCTGGGGCCTCGCCGACCTGCGACACCGTCGGTAGCACGCCGCTTACACGTCGTCCTCGATCACCACCGCCGTACCGTAGGCGAGCAGTTCGGCGGCGTGATCCATCATCTCGCAAGTGGCAAACCGCATACCGACGACGGCGTTGGCGCCGTTGGCCTTCGCCTGGGCGATCATGCGGTCGAGGGCTTCTTCACGGCACTCGGCAATCATCTTGGTGTAGTCGGAGATCTCGCCCCCGACCATATTTTTTAATCCCGCAATGATATCCCGACCGAGGTGCCGGGCACGGATGGTATTTCCTTTCACCAGGCCGACCACCTTGACGATGCGCTGGCCGGGAATATCGTGGGTCGTCACAACCAGCATCGGTCGCACCTCCAGATCGACGGCCTGGGCACCGCCGGGTTAACGTATCACGTCGTCGTACCGGGTCCGCTTGCGTACGAACAAACGCTCGCGGACCACCGAGATCAGCAGCGCGATCAAACCACCGCCACCGACGAAGATCCCGGCCTTGACCAGCCACGGGAGCGTATCGGCCGCCAGTACGACGTCGGCCAACTTATACAGGGCAAAGCCGCCGACAATGGCCGCGCCGACCGTCAGCAGGATCCAACCCAGCGAGCGTTCGGCACGGTTGTAAGCGCCGTTCCAGAACACCTCCCACGCCTCCGCCGGCGCGTCTTTGAGCCGCAGCGCCGCTGTCAAGTCGTTCAGTTCGCGTAGACGCGCCACCTCCCGCCTCGCCTGCGGCGACTCGGCCAGGTAGGCTTCAATGCGAACAGCTTCCTCCGGACAGAGCTCGCCGTCGACGTAAGCCGACAGCAGGGGGGCGTCTCGGTCGGGGTCGAACTGTTTCGTGGTCGTCACGACAGTTCCTCCTGGTCGACCACCTTGCGTAGGCGGATCCGAGCTGCGTGCAGCCGCGACATGACCGTGCCGATGGGCACGTCGCAGGCGGCCGCAATCTCGCGGTACTTAAGGCCCTGAAAATGGTAGAGCAGAAACACTTCACGCAGCTCCGGTGACAGGTCTTGAATACACGCCCACAGCCGCTCGCGCAGGTCGCTCGCAATCGTCTGCTGGAGCGGTCCGGGCCGGCCGTCGGGTTGTTTGACCCACTCGAGCGGCACTTCCGATTTGTGCCGTCTCTCATCGCGCCGCTGATTGAGTGCACAATTGCGGACGATGCGGTAGAGCCAGGGAAAAAAGGCTTCCTCCAGCCGGAACCGGCCCAAGGACCGATGAACCCGGATGAACGCCTTTTGCGTGGCATCCATCGCGTCGTCGTGGTTGCCGCACAGACCCA
>JAUVBS010000163.1 GCA_030591105.1 bacterium
CCAGAAAATCCTGTCGATCATCCTGACCTTGGTCCTGTCCGGTATCTGGCTCTTCTCCCTGTCGATCATTCTCTTCGGGCCCCAGGTCACCCAGGCGATATTCGAGTTTCTGGGTCTGGCGGACGAGTCCAACCGTCTGTGGACCAATCTGCGGCTGCCCATCGCTTTCATGCTGTCGCTGACGGCGCTGTCCATCCTGTACTTCTATGCTCCGGAGGCGCGCCAGAAGTTTCGCTGGATCTTACCGGGAGCGGTAACCTCGACCATCCTGTGGTTGTTGGCTTCGTCGCTGTTCCGCGTCTTCGTGCGAAACTTCGGGCAGTACAACAAGACCTACGGTTCGCTGGCCGCGGTCGTGATACTGATGATGTGGCTCTGGCTCACCGGACTGATCTATCTGCTGGGGGCCGAGATCAATGCGCTGATGCAGCGTATGGAGCACGAGGAAGGGCATCGACGTATCCGTCGGCTCAGTTGAATCGGTTACCAACCGGTAGCGGAACAGGAGTGAGCGATGAGTGTGGTCAAGGCCGAGTGGGCTGGGGGTATGCGTTTCGTGCACCGGTCGGCTTCCGGCCACGCCTTGGTAACCGATGCCTCCGTTGCCAGCGGCGGCAACGACACGGCCCCGAGTCCCATGGAGCTGATTCTGCACGCGCTGGTGGGGTGCACCGGCGTCGATGTGATCACCATCTTGCGAAAAATGAAGCAGCCGGTCACGAAGTTGACGGTATCGGTGGACGCGGAACGGGCCGACGAGCACCCGAAAGTCTACACCAAGCTCCATGTGAAATATGTGGTGCACGGCGACGTTGACGAGCGTAAGTTAAAACGAGCCATCGTGTTATCCGAAAAGATCTACTGCTCGGTCACCGCCATGCTGGCCGAAAAGGCCAAGATCGACTCGAGTTACGAGATTTTGCCGACCATGGCGGACGAGGCGTGAGCGCATGGCCTCCAGGACGGAATCATCCTCACTATTGATATAAGCGAATAGATTTGTTACCATCAATAGGCTGATAGCCGTAAAGTTGTCGTCGGGGATGGAGGACGCACGGGTCCAGATACCGGGCGTTTTGTGCTTACTCTGCCTCCCGTAACGGGTGCGCTTCGCCCGCCCCTGCCCGCACCGTTTTGTAGCCGAGGAGAATTCCATGTTCCAGAGGGTAACGATCTTTCTGCTAGCGTGCCTGACCCTGGCCGCTCTGGCGGTGACCGCATCGGCGGCCACCATCGATCCCGAACTAGAATTGCTGATGAGCGAGAAGGATGGCGATTTGATCCCCGTCCTGATGCTCTTCGACGAGGAACCCGACCTCGAGGACCTGATCCTCGAGCTCGAAAAAGCACCCCCGAGTAAGCGACGCAAATCGGTGATCGTACGTCTGAAGAAGGTCGTGCGTAAGTCTCAAGCCGACGCCATGGACTTGCTGACCGGACCGGATCGAGTCGGTTCCGTCAAACGTGTGCGCCAGCTTTATCTCGTCAACGCCATCGCCTTTGTGGGTGACCGGACGGCGATCGAGGCGGTCGCCGCCGGCAAGGACGCCGCGACCCTTGTCATCGATCGGCTCGTCGATCCGATCGCCAGCCAACAACGGGATCCTCAGGAAGGCGACGACGCTTTTGCGAAGGATCGCGACGTGGTCTGGAACGTCAGTTGGATCAACGCCGACGACGTGTGGAACGATCTAGGATTCACTGGTGATGGGGTTCTCGTCGGGCACATCGATTCCGGTGTGTACTTGACCCACCCGGACCTTCGCAACCGGATCTGGGAAAATCCCGGTGAGATTCCCGACAACGGCATTGACGACGACAGCAACGGCTTCGTCGACGATGTACAGGGCTGGGACTTCGGTGGCAGCGTATCAGACGGTGAGGGCGGTTACATCCCCGACAATAATCCCAACGACGATAATCCCGGTGGGGGCCACGGCACCCACACCGCCGGTACCGTTTGCGGTGATGGCACCGGCGGCACCCAGACCGGTGTCGCGCCGGGCGCCACGTTGATACCTTGCAAGGTCTTCAACTACGCGGGCGAAGCCACGGTTGGCGAAGTCTGGGAAGCCGAACAGTACCTGGTTGAGAACGGCGCCCGGGTCATCACCATGTCGATGGGCGTGTCGGGTGATGCCTTGCCGGTCTCGCTGCTGCGTTCGGATCGTAACCTCATGAATAACATGCGCGCGGCCGGCGTGTTGATGGTCAACTCGGCCGGTAACGAGCACAACGCGTTCAATCCGCCGTATGAGGTCGGTATGACCGGCCGGGTACCCGCCCCGTGGAACGAACTGGACGTACCGTTCAGCAGCACCAGCGGCGTGGTCACCGTCGGCGGTACCGGTTACCAGACCAACTCTCCCTACGGCGACTCCTCGCGCGGACCGGTCACCTGGGGTGACATCGATCCGTGGCTCGACTGGCCGTACGATCCGAACGACGGGGATCCGCCTGGCTTGATCAAGCCGGATATCTCCGCCCCCGGCGGCGGAGTCAACTCGACCATCAGACCGAGTGGCTACAGCGGCAACACCTGGTGGGGCACGTCGATGTCCTGTCCGCACATCGCCGGTGTGGCAGCCCTGATGCTCGAGAAGAACCCGACTCTGAGCCCCGCTGGGCTCGATTCGCTCATCGAGCAGACCGCCTTGGATCTGTACCTGCCGGGCAAGGACAACATGTTCGGCGCCGGCCTGGTCAACGCATATGACGCGGTGCAGGCTGTGCCCACCGACCAGGTACCGGATCTGTTCGTGACCGGTTTCGAACCCGACCCCAACGGTGACGGGAGTATCGATCCGGGTATGACCACGGAGCTCATCTACCAGCTGTCCAACGTCAGTACACTGGTCACCGCCACCGGCGTCGAAGCGGGTCTCGCGGTGATAGCCAACGATTACGTGACCATCGCCGACGGCTCGGCGGTCTATCCCGACATCCCGGTTGACGGCAGCGCCTGGAACAGCGCCGATCCGTTCAGCGTCGCGGTGGACGCCGCGGCTCCGCAAGGCTTCGAGTTCACCTTGCTGCTGACCGTGACGACCGACGGCGGGTTCGAGCGTACCTTCGACCTGCCGGCCTTCATCGGTCTGCCGGACTTCAAGACCCACGCCGTCGGCAACGTCTTCCTGACGGTGACCGACCAGGGTATCATCGGCTTCATGTCCGATGAGCAGATCGAGGGCGACGGCATGGGCGAGATCGGCGGTCCCAACGCCCTGTTCGTAGGTTCGATGTGGGGCGGTTTACCCTATACGGACTTCCCGTACTACATCTGTAACCGGGACTTTCCCGGCGACGGGAGTGAAAACCCTCCCCTCGAAGTCTACGAATGGGTAGTCCGCGAGGACCCCACCGGCCGTATACGCAGTGTCGATGGATCGCTGGACAGCGAGCAGGCCTTTGCCGCCGCGTTTACCGACAGCGGCCACTGGATCCCGCGACAGATCCTGGTGGAGCAGACGAGCTTTGCCTGGGCCAATTCGCCGGATGACGACTTCGTCATCATGGAGTATCACATCACCAACAACGGTGAGACGGCGATGCCCGAATACCACGTCGGCATCTTCTGCGACTGGGATGTGAGCTCTGGCGATGGAGGTGGGCTCGACGAGGATCGCTGGCTCATCTATCTCGCCCAAAAAGTGGGCGACGAATTGGTCGGACCGTTCTTCGGTGTTGTACTGCTGGGTGAGTCTACGCCGGCGAACCTGAGCTTCATACGCAACGAGACGTTCGTCTATGATCACATCGCCATCCCCGATTACTGGAAGTGTCGCTTCCTGACCGGCGCGACGAGCGTCACTTCCACACCGGGGGCTGGAGCCGACTGGTCGACGATCTGTTCGGCCGCGGTACCGCTCGATGTCGGCGCCGAGGCCACGGTGGCCTTCGCCATGGTGTTCGGCGCCACTCTTGACGATATCCTCGCCAACGCCGATGCCGCCATCGCGGCGTACAGCACGTCGACGCCGGTCTCGGACGACGTACCGGTCAAGGTGTTCCACCTGTCGCAGAATCACCCCAATCCGTTCAACCCGCAGACCTCCATCAAGTACAATGTCGCGCGGGAAGGGCATGTAGAGCTGGCGGTCTACGACGTCAGCGGCAGGCTCGTCAAGACACTGGTCAGCGCCACGAGCGCGGCCGGTGATTACACGGCGACCTGGGACGGCACCAACGAGATGGGTGCCCGTGTACCGTCCGGCACGTATCTGTACAAGCTGAGCGCGGGGGTTGATACGCAGACGCGTAAAATGACTCTCGTTAAGTAGGCGGTAGGGCGGATAGCCTTACTGGTTGGCAATTGGGGCGTCGGCCGCTACTTCGTGTAGCGGCCGACTCTCGTTACGGCTCCTTCGCCCTCCTGGCTACGGAGCCTTCACTAGGCCCAATTACCAACCAGTAAGACTATCCGCCCCATGGCTAAGCTCGCCGGTAGGAGCGGTGAGAGGTGTTTTCGCAGGCACTACTAAATCCTGGCGTGATTCTGTGATATAATCGTATGGTGATGTGGCTCCATCGACGGTTCGCGTAATCGTACTGCCGGTGCGGGGCTAGCGCCCGATTTTTAGCGAGGAGTGGGCCATGCGGTGTGGGTTCCCAGGATTGACATCGCTCTGTATCGCGGCAGCGGTCGTGGTGTTCGGCACCGGGACGGCTCGCGCGGAATTCGAGCTCGACGCAGCGCAAATCATCCAGGATGCCGGTGCCGATCTGTGGGTCTTCGGTTATTCCGTTCCCTCCTGCGCCGACTGGGACGCCGATGGGGTGCGGGACCTCATCGTCGGTGAGGGCGGAGGCGGCTACGCCGACGGCCGGGTGCGCATCTACCGGAACGTCGGCTCGGCGGCGGCGCCGTCCTTCGCAGGATACGTCTATGCCATGGCCGACGGGGACACACTGGTCTGGCCGGCCGGCGGTTGCCTGGGTCTCTTCCCGCGCGTCGTGCAGTGGGACGCCGACGGACGCAAGGACCTTCTGATCGGCACGGCCGATGGTACGGTACGCATCTACCGCAACGTGGGCAGTGACGCCGATCCGCTCTTCGACGCCGGCACCTTCGTCCAGGCGGGTGTCGCCCAGCCGGAGAACATCGATGTCGGGATACGCGCCACGCCGGTCTGGGTCGACTGGAACCTCGACGGCCGGTACGACCTCTTGATCGGAGCCGTCGACGGTCTGCTGCGGCTCTACCTCGACACTGTCGCCACCGGCGAACCGCAGTTTGCCTCCGCACTGCTGATCCAACAAGACGACGCCGACCTGGTGGTGCCCGGCGGTCGCTCGAGTCCGGTTTACGCCGACTGCGACGCCGACGGTCACCGCGACCTGCTGGTGGGCAATACTGCGGGCCAGCTCCTGCTCTACAGAAATCTGGGCAGCGACGCCGAGCCGGTTTTTTCCGGTTACACCGAGGTTGTTGCCGACGATCGGTTCATCGACCTGCCGGGTGAGGCCCGCTCGCGGCCGAGCGTGTGCGACTGGACCGACAACGGCCTACTCGACGTGTTGATCGGAGCCGCGGACGGTCTGGTCTA
>JAUVBS010000527.1 GCA_030591105.1 bacterium
GAAGACCCGTGTACCGACTGCCGCGGCGAGGGGACGGTAAGAGGCACCGAGACCCTCGAAGTGAAGATCCCGGCGGGGGTGACCAGCGGCAATTACCTGGAGTTGGCCGGCAAGGGTGATACCGGTCTGCATGGCGGTCCGTCCGGCGATCTGCGCGTGGTGATCACCGTCCTCGAGGACGAATTCTTCGAACGGCACGGCGACGACATTTTACTCGACGTACCGGTCTCACCGGTCGATTTGATGCTGGGGGTCAAGCTCGAGATTCCGACCCTCGACGGCAAGGTTGCCTTGAAGATCCCGGCCGGTACCCAGTCGCACAAGATCTTCCGTCTGCGCGGCAAGGGGATTAGCCACCTGAACCGGCGCGGCAGCGGCGATCAGCTGGTGCGGGTGCTCGCCTGGACACCGCAACAGTTGTCCGGTGACCAACAGCGGCGGTTGAAGGAATTGCGGTCCGAACTGGGCGACGTGGTTCCACGACCCGGTCGCCGCCTCTTCGACTGATCGGTCTGGTCGTGAACGAACACGACGACAGTGGGCGCGTGCGCCTCTTCTTCTGCCCGCCGACCGGCGACGCCGACCGGGTCGTTGGCGACCGCGTGTGGCTCGATTCGCAGGAGAGCCGTCACCTGTTGCAGGTTCTACGTACACCGACCGGCGGTCGGTTGCGGCTGACCGATGGCTGCGGCGTGTTGATGGCTGGTCGGCTCGTTGGCAGCGCCGACGGTCGAGCCGAGATCGTACTCGAAGCAATAGCGGTCGATGACGACGCGATCGCCGCTCCGCGGTTGGTACTCGCCTGCGCGGTGGTCAAGGGCCGCCGCTTCGAGTGGGTTGTGGAGAAGGTGGTCGAGCTGGGTGTCCACCGCCTGGTGCCGCTCTTGACCGACCGCGCGGTGATACGGCCGCGCCGGGGCAAACAGCAACGCTGGGCAACGCTGATGCGGGCGGCGCTCAAGCAGAGTGGGCGCAGCTTCTTGCCGTCGTTGGCCGAGCTGACCGATCTCGGTACGCTGCTCGCTACCGATGCGACCGGCCCGCGGTTTTGGGGAGCGGCCCCCGCCGATCCGGCCGCGGCCACGGTCCGGCCACACCCGTGGCCCAGCCTCGCGGAGCGATGCGGGCCCGGCCAGCCAGCCGCTGATCACTCCGGCCCGGGGGCCACCGACTGTCCGGCGACCTTGACGTTCCTGATCGGGCCGGAGGGCGGTTGGAGCGATGCCGAGTACGCGGCGCTGCACAGCGCTGGCGCCGAACCGGTCGCACTCGGTCGGCACGTCCTGCGTACCGAAACCGCGGCGATCGTCGGCCTACTCGCGCTGCAGACGTTACGTGAGGCCTGGCTCGCCGGTTGACCGCCGTCGGTCCATCGACCTAGACTGGTCTGCGCCGCGGCGTAGTGACGATCGATCGGCGCGGTCAGCCGACGCACCGACCGGCTCCGAAAGGACGCACACCATGAGCGAAACCGCAGACCGTATCCAGGCCGAAGTGATCGCCGCCATGAAGCAACGCCAGAAACAGCGCCTCGGCATTTTGCGTATGATCCAGGCCGCCATCAAACAAGTGGAGATCGATGAACGCCGAGATTTGACCGAAGACGAC
>JAUVBS010000233.1 GCA_030591105.1 bacterium
AGCATGATTCTCTTGAGCAACAGCAGCGACCAGCCGTTGGGGGTCCAGCGGCCCACCGCCACCATCCAGCTCGGCATCGCCTCGAACGGGAAGAAGCTGCCGCCGATCATCATCAACGGAAAGATCAGCACCATGGTCATGATGTTGCCCGCCCGTTGGCTCGGTGCGAAGAGCTGTACGGTCATCAGCAGCGATTGTATCAGGCAGCCGGCGCACATCGCCCAGAACGCTGCGAGCGGCAGTGTGATCGGTGACAGCCGGAAGTAGGCGTAGCCCGCGGTCAACCCGACCACGCTGACCAGCAACATCATCCCCGCGGCGGCCAGCAGCTTGCCGGCCAGGAACTGCGTCAGGTTGCGCGGCGTGATGACCACCCGGCGCAGCGTATGCTGCTCACGCTCCTGCCAGATGTCGTTGCCCAGGCCTTGGGCCATGAACAGCAGACTCATGAACAAGATGCTGGGCAAGAACAGCAGGCCTAAACTGACGCCGCCGGTGTTCTCCTCTGCCGGTACCGGGGCGTCGACCAGCTTGATCACCGGCGGTGAGAGGTAGTTGGACACCTGGTCGCCGATACGGTTGAAGACGACCGCCATGCCGGAGACGACCTGATCGGGTAGTCTGTTCTGACCGGGCGGCGGACCCTGAGCGATCAGTCGGAGTTGATCACCCACGAGTCGGTGCAGGTAGAAAGTTCCGTCGGCCAGAATGCTCAGGGTCTCCTCGACGATACCCGGTAAGATGGTCTGGGCGGGGTTGGTCACCAGCTTCAGGGTGATCGGCTGTTCGTTCAAAACGGCGCTGCCGAACCCGTCCGGTATGATCAGCAGTGCGGTGGCGTTACCGGCGGCCACCCGGTCGCGCCCCTCGTGCCGTTGCACCTTTTCCGCGCGGATGAAATGACCGGCCTCTTCCTGACTGAGCGCGCCGATCAAGAATGCGCTCAGGAAGCTGTCGTCCTCGTCGGCGATCAACAGATGCGCTTGGGGTTGCGGTCCGCCGCGGCCGCCAAAGGCGAGGATGATCAGCCCGCCGATCAACAGCGGGATGCCGAGCCACATTACCATTTCGATGGGGTTGCGCCGCTGTCTACGCCAGTCCTTGACCGCGGTCAACCAGACGAAATCCATGGTTACTCCCGCAGCTCACGGCCGGTCAATTTGATGAACAGACTCTCGAGATTCGGTTCGGTCAGGGTGGTCTCGCGCACGGTTGCACCGGCCGCCGTCAATGCGGCGAAGATGTCTGACAACCGTTGCGACGCATCGGTCACAGCCAAGGTCAACCCGTCCTCCGCGCTCGTGATCACCTCGATCTCCGCCACGCCTTCGAGAGCACTGCCGACGGCTGGGGGGTCGAAAGTGCCGCTCAACCGCAGTAGATCGCGCTCGCCGAGCAGGGCACGCAGTTCGCGCAGGGTGCCGGCGGCTACGATCTGGCCGTGGTCGATAATCGCCAGTTGGTGGCAGAGGTGTTCCGCTTCTTCCATGTAGTGGGTCGTGTACAGCACACAGGTCCCCTGGTCGGCCAGCGCGCGGACCAGATCGAGGATGCGCACCCGACTCTGCGGATCAACACCGACAGTCGGCTCATCGAGTAGCAGCACTTCGGGTTCGTGCACGACACCGCAAGCAAAGTTCAAACGTCGCTTCATGCCGCCGGAAAACTGCTTGACCGGCTTGCGCGTCCAATCGCTCAGCCCGACGAGATCGAGCACCGCGACGACGCGTTGCTTCAGATGGGCCCCTCGCAGCCCGTAAGCGCCGCCCCAGTACTCGAGATTCTCCCGAGCGGAGAGATCTTCGTAGAGGGCGAGTTCCTGCGGCACGACGCCCAGCTGCGAGCGGGCGGCGACGCCGTCGTTGACCACGTCGTGTCCGAGGACCGTGATCCGGCCCGCTCCCGGTTGCAACAGGCCGGCGATGCAACCGATGGCGGTCGTCTTGCCCGCGCCGTTCGGGCCGAGCAGACCGAAGATCGCGCCCGGCTCGGCGCGGAAACTCACGTCGTTGACGGCGAGCACATCGCCGAACGCCTTGACCAATCCCTCCACCACGATCATGCGGTATCCCTCTCGGTATCGATCACCCGGCAACCGACGACCACGCTCCGCGCCGGGGTGGGGTGGCACAAGAGAAGGGCGGCCACCGGGTCGCCCACGGCATCATAACCCACATCGTTCAGATCGAATAGAGCCAGATCACAGCAGGCTCCCGGTACCAGGCGCCCGGTATCGTCGCGTCCGAGGCAAGAGGCGCCGCCGAGCGTCGCCATCTCCAGGACCTCGCCCACGGTCATGGCGCTGGCCCCGCCGACCACGCGGTGTAGCAGCAGCGCTTGCCGCATCTCCGCCAGCAGGTTCGAGCTGTCGTTGCTCGCCGAGCCGTCCACCGCCAGGCTCACCGCACAGCCGGCAGCCCGCAGATCACGTACGCGGCAGACGCCCGATCCCAACCGCATGTTCGAGGTCGGGCAGTGGGCGATGCCGACGCCTGCTTCCCCGAGGCGCGCGATCTCGGTGTCGTTGAAGTGGATCCCGTGGGCCAGCCAGACATCCTCGGCCAGCCAGCCGACAGAGGCGAGTAGGTCGAGTGGTCGCTCTCCGTAGACTTGCAGGCAATAGGTCGTCTCGTCCTCGGTTTCGGCCAGGTGAGTGTGTAGACGTACCCCGTGGCTGCGCGCCAGTTGCGCCGTATCACGCATCAGCTCGGGGCTGATCGAGAACGGTGAACAGGGTGCCAGAGCGATGCGCAGCATGGCACCGGGTCGCGGGTCGTGGTACCGGGCGATCACGCGCTCGGAATCGGCCAAGATGGTATCGGCCGCTTGGACCACGTTGTCCGGCGGCAGACCGCCGTCCTTGACCGAGCGACTCATGGACCCGCGTGTGGGGTGGAAACGGATCCCGACCTCGGCGGCGGCTTCGATGGTGATGTCGATCAGTTCGGGTGAAGCGTCGTGCGGAAACAGGTAGTGGTGGTCGCTGGTCAGCGTGCAACCGGAACGGACCAGTTCGCGAAAACCGATCTGTGCGGCGCGGTAGAAATCGGCGTCGGTCAGCCGGGCCCAGACCGGGTAGAGGCTCTGCAGCCAGTCGAACAGCTCGGCATCGATGGCAGCCGGGTGGGCGCGGGTCCGCGTCTGGAACAGGTGATGATGGGTGTTGATCAATCCGGGTAGAACGACGCAGTCGCTGGCATCGAGCCGGCGATACCGGTTGCGTGGCACCCCGTCGATGGTCGACGGTGTGGTCCCGGTTCCCACCTCCGTGATCATACCGTTGCGGGCCGCCACCCAGCCGCGGCTCAGCACGTCCCGGTCGCGGTTCATGGTCACCAGCGTCGATGCGTTTTCCAGTAGAAAGAGATCAGCAGCAGCCACGGCGTCGCTCCGTAGTTAGATAAAACTAGAACACCGACTGGAATCGTCTCCGAACCGACCACCAGCACAGGGTAGCCGATCCTGACGATCCGGGTAAATGGTTATTGGTAACAGGCAGCGATGGCCAGCCGTCGGGTAAGGCTGTACTCTGGAAACACGGTAATGAGCCGGCCGAGCGAATTGTCGATCGCCACGGGGGATACTGCCCAATGCCGAATCCACTCATCAGAGTTCTGAGGTATTGGCTGGTCTGGGCCGCGATCTGCGGCGTGACCACAGCGATGGGGCAAGAGCAGCTTGACGGCCAACCGAAAGCTGACGACCGGTCGCAATCTGCCGGCCAGCAGTCCGCGGTGGTACCGACTCCGGGCGACAGTACGCAGGCTGTCACCGATACGACGGTTCTGCTGACGGCGACGCCCCCTTCGTGGCAGCCGGCACCGACTGACACCGTCTGGACCGCGGTGATCGCAACCGTACCGAGTCTGGGAGAGGCACAGGCGAGCTACGATCAGCTCGCCGACACCGGCAAGGTTGCTTTTGCGCGTATCCGGGCCACCTTCGCTCGCTACTGGTACGAGTTACTGCTGGGGCCGTGGCCGGATGCTGCCGCCCTCGATAGCGCGGTCGCTGCGCGTCCGCCGGCCCTCGGCGTCCTGTATCAACCTTCGGTAGCGGCGACCTGGGAGTCGGCGAGCCGCGGCACGGTCGCCTCGCCGCCGCAGATCGTCGCGGTGCCGGGACAGCCGCCGCATTCCGCCGCGCCCGACAGCGGCCTGGGCGACCAGCGTCGGTGAACATCGGCACGATTTTCGCTTGTCGGCCGCTGCCGCTCGGGTTAAACCGGTGTTGGCACGTAAGTACGTGATCAATTTTCGCCACCAAGGAGGATTCCAGTGCGGAAGCGAGAATCGATACGCCTGTTCGGCGTCGCGTTGATCGTGTGTGTGGCTGCGGCGCTGTTAATCGTCGGCTGCAGCAGCAAGAAGACGGTCCAGCGGATCGATACCGACACCGACGTCGATCTATCCGGAGTGTGGAACGATGCCGA
>JAUVBS010000349.1 GCA_030591105.1 bacterium
CAGCCGCCAGCCGGACCTCAGCCGCCGACACACCAGCGCGTACCAGCGGATAAGCACGAACCGTGTCGGACGGGTAACGGACCGACACGCCGACAACGGACCGTAGAGGCTCGTAATGGCGAAACTTATTCAACGCCACACCAACTGCTCGACCGTGGGGAACGAACACGGGGATTTTCAGCGGGGTTCCCGGGCGATCGGGAACCCCGGAGGATCGTAGGGATCAATATCAGCATAACCGTCCGAGCGGACGCTGTCAATGCTGATCAAGAACCTTTTGAGTCTTCGGACTCCTGCCCAACTTCGGCTTGCGCACCGTCCGTGGTGCCCTCACCTGTGGTCTGCTGACCTTCGCCCATCAATATGGCCGATTCGGCACTGCCCTGACCGAGCGCCGGGTCTTTGATCAACAACTCAGGTTCGCCACCGGCCTGCGCCGCAGCGGCCTTGCGCTCGCGAGCCTCGACCCGGATCTTGCCGATCTCTTCTTCCTTGAGCTGCAGCTCGAGTTCCAGTTCCTGGATCCGACTCACTATGTTCAGCAAAGCTTCCTGCTCGAGAAAGCCCTCCTGCCCCTCGCTGACACCGTTGTAGACGAGGCTGCCCAGTTCGGTGAATTGCCGTTCGATGTCACGACTGATTCCGAAACGGTCGTAACGGCGTACGCCGATCTTGGCCATCTCCTCGGTCTTGTCGGCGGCAACACCATACCACTCGATGAGGTTGCCCTTGACCTTCTCCCATAGCGGCATCGCTACTCCTTTCCGCTGGCCCGGTGGCCAACCAGATTCCAGTTGCCCTCTGAGGATCCTTTCCCTACAAATGTAGCCTCATGAACGAACGAAGCCAACCCACTGTTGTGTTCGTGGCCGACAGCCACTTCCACTTGCACCCCGACCCGACCGAAGCACACCGTGTGGCTCGGTTCGTCGAGCTGCTCGATTTCGCGCAGCATGCCGATCATATCATACTGCTCGGTGATATATTCGATTTCTGGTTCGATTATCCCAACTTCCGTCTGAAAGGCTACGAGGAAATCCTCGCCGGCCTCGACCGGGTTCGGGAGGCGGGGACGGAAATCCACTTCATCGGCGGCAACCACGACATCTGGGCTGCACGATACCTGCACCAGCGCTACGGCTGCGCGCCAGGTGGCGGACCACAGACGCTAGATTTCGGATCACTGCGCGTGCGGATGGTTCACGGCGACGGCCTGCTCGGCCGTGACTGGGCCTACGCTTCGTTCCGGGCCGTGGTGCGCAACCGGCTAGCGGTTGCCGTGGCCAAATCGTTCCACCCCGAACTCCTGTTCAAGTTCAGCAGCTGGTTGAGCGGCCAGAGTCGCTCCGCAAACCGTGAAGAAGCACGTTCCATCGCCCAGAAAGTCACCCGCTGGCTCTCTGCTCATCCCGATCCCGACTGGGACCTGCTGATCATCGGCCACGTCCATCATTCGCTACTGAGCGAATGCGACGGCCACCGGTTCGCCTGCCTCGGCGGCTGGCTCGACCGCCTCGGCTACGGCTTGCTCCAGGGTGGTGAATTCCGTCTACTCGATTTTGATCGCGATCGGCGGCCGGAGCTCAGCCGCCGGCGTACCGATGTGAATAATTCAGGTTAGCGTATCTCCAGCGCGAACTTGTGCCCGCCATCCAGCCCTGCCGTCTTGCTGTCCTCGTACGCGTAACCGATCTCCACGACGCCGATGCGGAACCCGGCGCCGGCGGTCCAACCCTGACTCTGGTAGTTGATCTTCGAACCGGCGCGCAACGAGAGCTGAGGCACCAGGCGGTACTCCACACCGACGTGCGCCTTCTCGGTGGCGTCGGTGGGAAACATCATGTCGCCGGCGAAGGTCAGATTACCGCTGAGCAAGTTGGGCGGCTCCCAGGCGATGCCCAACGTAAACGTACGCGGCAGAGCGAACGGCTCTTGGTTCAGCGTCATCTCCGGTCCGAGGTTGGTGGCGGAGGCCGCGAAGTAGAGTCCGTCGATCGCTTGCGAGCGGTGGGTCACGAACAGGTCGAAGGCGAAACTGGTGTCGGAGTAGACGTCGATGCGCTGGTAAAGCATCTTGGCCATGACCCCGGCGGCAAAGCTCTCGCCGATCCCCCGGGAGTACGACACCCCGAATGCCAGATCGTAGGGGCGGAAAGTCCCCTCGGGCACACCGACCGGTTCGGTACCGTAGCGGTCGATCTTCTCCGAAAAGAGACCCGAGAACATGAAACCGAGCACGCCGTGGCGCGTCTTGTGGGTCACCGCGGCCGATTCCTGGTCGAACAGACCGAGGTGACGGTTGTGTTGCAGAATCAACTCGGTTTTCGTCTCCCGGAAAACCAGGTTGGCGGGGTTCCAGTACGCTGCCGCAGCGCCGTAGCTGGATGCGACACCCGTACCACCCATACCGGCCTCGCGCGCACCAATCCCCAGACGCAGCGAAAGCATACCTGCCTCGCCGGGATCACCGGCTCGCACCTCGGTGAGAGTAAATGTCAGAGCAAGCAACGCCAGCGACGTCGCGGCTGCAATTCTCTTTGTACGCACCATGCGTCCCTTTCGGTGCCGCGGACTTCGGGCGATAACCCATTCCCGCGCTGCCTTGTGAACATTAAGCCTACCCGGACCCGCCTGGCAACCGTCGGTGTGCAGTTCGTTTTCGTTAGTCACCACGATCCGGTCACATTCAACGAACCACGGCGAAGGTCTTGACGCTCTGCTCGCGGCCGCCGTCGACACCTTCGGCCGTCAAGCGACAGATATAGAGCCCGGACGCGACGCGGGCCAGATCAACCGCGATCTCGAAAGGAGAGCCACCGTTTACATCTGTCACGTCGGTGGCCGTGACCTCTTCACCCTCCAAGTTGTAAATCGTCGCGCGCACGCGGCAGTCATCTCGGACTTGCGCGCGTATCCAGAGGGTCGCCTCGACCAGAGGACTCGGGTAACAGATATGGCTGCCGGCGTCGATCAACGTCGTGCCGGCCGCCGGCGGTGGCTCCGGCACCGCGGCGCCGTACACACCACCCCGCCACGGCGAACCACCCCACATGGCGGTCTGGCTGGTCCAGACGCCGAGATCAGCCCAGATCGTCAGCCGTGAGACCGGCTCCGTCTGCAGGCTCTCGCCGTCGTCGGCGACACCGCCGATAC
>JAUVBS010000454.1 GCA_030591105.1 bacterium
GCCGATGAACGTCGCATCGAAACGATTGCGTAGATCGTCGAGCGGCTCTGCCTTGCCGACGGGGTAGTTCATCACGAACTTCACGCCCATGCTCTTCAGACCGTCGATCTCTTTCGCCAGAATCTTCTTCGGCATCCGGAACTCGGGGATTCCGTAGAAGAGAACGCCGCCCGGTTTGTGTAGCGCTTCGAACACCGTCACTTCGTGACCCCGCTGGATCAGGTCGCTGGCGGTGGTCAAGCCGGCAGGACCGCTCCCGATGATCGCTACCTTCTTGCCGGTGGGCGGGTCGATGTCGGGCAAGATTTCCAGGTTGTGCTCCAAGGCGTAGTCGCCGAGGAAACGCTCGAGCCGGCCGATACTGCCCGGTTCGCGGCCCTTGTCCGGCTTGTTCAGACGGCAGACCAGTTCGCACTGGTCCTCCTGCGGGCAGACGCGGCCGCAGATCGCCGGCAGGAAATTCATCTTCTTGATCTCCCGCAGCGCGGCCTCATATTCCCGCTCACCGATCAGGCGGATGAACTCGGGGATATCGATGCCGACGGGACAGCCGGCGACGCACGGCTTGTCCTTGCACTGGATGCAGCGCAGTGACTCGGCCACCGCTTCCTCGGCGTCGTAGCCGTACGGTACCTCGTCGAAGTTGAAGATACGATCCCCGGGCGGTTGCTCCTGCATGGGGACCTTGGTCTTGGACTTATTGATCTTCCGCTTGGGTTTCTCTGCGGTCGGCTTGCGCTTGTCGCTGTCGGCCATGGTGCTCTCCTAGCTGGCTTCGGGAACGGCACGGTCGGCGGCTTGCTGCTCACACTGACAGGCGCGATCGAGGGCTAGCTTTTCCTCGGGCTGGTAGTAACTGAGTCGTTTCATCAGTTCGTCAAAGTCGACCACATGCCCGTCAAATTCCGGGCCTTCGACGCAGGCGAACTTGGTTTCGCCACCGACGGTCACCCGGCAGGCGCCGCACATCCCGGTCCCGTCGACCATGATCGGGTTGAGTGAGACCTGGGTCGGGATCCCGTAAGGCTCGGTGGTCTTGCAGACGAACTTCATCATGACCACCGGCCCGATGCAGATCACCTCGTCGATTCGCTCGTCGGCATCGATCAGGTCCTGTAGCGCGTGGGTGACCATCCCTTTGCGGCCGTAGGAGCCATCGTCGGTCGTGACGATCACGCGGTCGGCCAAGGCCGTGATCTCGTCCTCGAGTATCAACAGCTCTTGGGTCCGCGCGCCGAGGATCGCGATCACCTTGTTGCCGGACTCCTTGAGCGCCTGTACCTGGGGCCAGACCACAGCGTTGCCGATGCCGCCGCCGACACAGACCACCGTCTTGCCGCCGGCCGGGATCTCCGTCGGTAGGCCGAGCGGACCGGCGAGGTCGAGAATCTCGTCGCCGACCGCCAAGCGGTTCAGGTCGCGGGTGGTCTTGCCGACTTCCTGGGCGACGAGGGTAATCGTCCCGCGTTCGGCATCGCGGTGGGCGATGGTCAGCGGGATGCGCTCGCCGTGCTCGCTCACGCGGATGATCACAAACTGGCCGGCCTGGCCGCGCTCGGCGATATGCGCGACCTCGATCTCGAAGAGCATGGTCTTGGGGGCCAGTTCGCGGGCGGTGACGATCTTGTTACCCACGGTCTGCTCCTTAGAAGGGACGGGAACCGAAAAGCCAATGCGGTGCTTTGTGAAAACAGCCGCGGGCCCGGCTGCCGGATCCCGCGTACGGCAAAGTTATGCGGCGCCGATGCGAAATCAAGAACTTTGCCGGACGATAATAGCCCGGTTTCACAGGGTTTAAGGGTGATTTCGGTGAGAGCGTAGGCAAGACGTAAAAGGGCCGCTCTCCGGTCCGCGGACGGGGCGCTGGGGGGATCAGCACCGTGCGTCCTAGCGCTGCAGCGACGCCTGGATTCGGGTCGGCCCTTTATTCGTGAAACAATTGCCGTGTGTCGTGCAAAATACCCGCACACGGTGTGTTGTTGCCGATTGCTGCATATCCTGTGCCCTCGCCGATGGTGGCGCGGGCGGGTTCTGGCGGGTATTCGATCCACCCTCGCGACGGCCATTTGTGAATAATGGGGGTTAACCGAGCGTCTTGACCGTTCTCGGGGCAACACTTATGGTGGCGATTCATCTATGGTAGTTGGCTGCGCGGTGCGACTCGACTCACGTTGAACTTCGGCCCGCAGCCCATTCCGGCCAACGTCCGATCCGTTCGGGAGGACATCGTATGGAAAACCTGATCCGCGAACTGCTGCTCAAGATCGGCGAAGATCCACAACGTGAGGGGTTGCTCAAGACTCCCCAGCGCGTGGCGCACTCCTACGGCGAGATTTGCGGTGGGTACCGC
>JAUVBS010000357.1 GCA_030591105.1 bacterium
CGGGGGGTCTTTCATATCTTACCGCACCATCGGAATCTCGTTGTTCGTCGAGGAAACTATCGTGAAGGTGTGCGCGGGATAATCTTTGCCATCGGTTGTTATGGATCAGACGCGGCGGGCGTCGCCGGCGAATGCTGCGCCGGCACCGGCTCGACCGGTAGATCGACCGTGAAGCAGGTCCCTTTGCCCACCTGCGTCCGGTAGTTCACACGGCCGCCGTGTTCCTCGGCAACGCGGTGGATGATCAGCAGGCCCAGACCGGTACCCTCGGTCCCCTTGGTGGAAAAAAAGTCTTCGAAAACTCGCAGCGTATCGGCATCGCTGATGCCGGCGCCGTTATCTTCCACCTCGATCGCCGTCCCGGTGTCGGTGGTCGTGCAGCGGATGACGACCCGGTGGTCCTCCTTGCTCTCGTCAAAATCGAAACGGCAGGCGTCGATGGCATTGGTCACCAGGTTGGTCAGCAGGCTGTGGATGCCGTCGGGATCGAGGCGGCGCGGCGTTGGCGCAGCGGCCTCGAACACCAGTTCGATTCCGTCACTGGCGCTGCGCTCCTGGAACAGCTCGTGTACCTCGCGCGCGATTTCATCGACGACGATGTCGTCCTGGAAAGACGCCTCGCGTCTCTTCGAGCAGTAGAGCAGATCCTTGACGATGTTCGAGACGCGGTCGACGTTACGCCCGACCATCTCCCAACCCTGGGCGACGCGCTCCTGGTCGCCACCCTGCATGGCCGTGTCGACCACGAAGAGGCCACCTTCGAGCCCCATCAGGATGTTCTTGATCCGGTGCGCCATCCCCGCCACGGCGCGGCCGATCACCGTCAGCTCGCTCTGCAGATGCTTGACTTCGGTGATGTCGGTGGCCACCTCCATCACCTGGGTCACGTCACCGTTGCGATCGTGGATCGGCATCGAGTAGACGATCAGATCGACCGTGCGCCCGTCGAGGGTCTCGACGACCTCCTCGCTGTGGTGAACCTGGCCGTCGGCGAACGTCTCGCGCACGATGCACCCCGGGCAAAGCTCGTCGCGCTTCTTGTAGTAGGTGTAGCAACAGCGGCCGTCGGGCTCGCCGAAATCGCGTCGGCAGAGTTCGTTGGTCTCGACCACGTTGTAGTCGCGGTCCTGAACCGAGATGTAGCCCGGCACCAGGTCGAACAGCTTGCGATACTTGGTTCGCGTGCGTTCGAGTTCTTCCTGCAGCTGCACCAGCTCGGTGATGTTGGTCGACATCTCGACCACGCCGACCATTTCGCCGTGCTCATCGTATTGGGGCGCCGAAGTGACCACCACCTGCGCCTCACGGCCGTCGTTGGTGAGTACCGTCTCGCGGCTGGTGTGGATCTTCCCGTCGGCGAACGTGGCGAGCACTGGACAGTCGGGGCACGGCTCGTCGGCACTCTTGTACACGTCGTGACATTTGTGTCCGCGGCCATCACCGAAGTCGCGCCGGAACAGTTCGTTCGTCTCGATGATGTGTAGATCGCGGTCCTGGATCGAGAGGTAGCACGGCATCACCGAGTGCCACTGCGTGCGGCGCCGAGCCGAACGGGTATAAAATTGCAGAGCGGCCGCGCCGGCGATGAGCATCAGCAAGGCGATGGCAAGACCGAGGAGCAGCCCCGAAACGCGTGCCGACAAGGCCACTGCCGCCAGGCCGGTCAGGGCGGCGGCGGCGGCGTACAGACCCAGGGCGGTGGGTCGCCGCAGGAAGAGACGCGGGCGATGCCGCTGTACCGGGTCCATGCCGTCCTCCACTCGCCGTCGGTCGGTCAGCCACCTGACGATTCATCGGCTGGCGCGCCGGCCCGCGGTCGACCCGCGGTCGGGCCGCGGTCGACCCTCGATCGACCACCGTGCTTCAGCCGTCGAGCAACCTACCGACCGTCGCCAGAAACGACTTCCGTTCGATCGGCTTTTCAACGACCGCGTCGGGCCGCGCCAGGTCGCCTAGATCCGCACCGAAAAAATCCTCCTGACGGGACAGACCGGTCAGGATGATCACCGGGATGTCGCGAGTCTGCTCATCGCTGCGCAGCTCGGTGTAAGTACGTACACCGGAGCGGCGCGGCATCATGATGTCGAGGGTGATCAGGTCCGGCCGCAGGTCGCGCGCCCGTTCGAGACCCTCGATTCCGTTCTGCGCCGTGACCGTCTCGTAGCCCGCGGTCTCAAACAGGGTGGCGAGGTAGACGAGCATGTCTTGTTCGTCGTCGATGATCAGGATTTTCTTGGCCATGCTCATGCCTCCTGCTCGTTGTCGGGGCCACCGGGGCCATGGGGGTCATCGGGGCCGTTATCCTCGCCCAGGGCCGCCAACGCTTGGGGCGTGCCGATGCTCCGCAGCACTTCACGCAACGGTTGCATCAGTTCAGGCGTATCGAGTCCGCGCATGATGACCGATACCAGATCCGGATCGCGTAGGACGGCCAGCTCCTCCACCGCACAAGCGCGCAAGCGGCTGTTGGTGCTCTTCAAGGCACGGCAGAGATATTCCACGGCCAAGCCCCCGACCTCGCCCCCTCTGCGCGCGATGGTTCCGAGTCCACGCAGAGCCTTCTCGCTACCGCGGAAACGAGCGAGGGCGCGGACCACCCGCACATCGCCGTAAGCGGTCAGGATCGCTTCGATGGCCGCGTCGCTCTTGCGGTCGGCAGACGCGGAGAGACGGCCGCCGTCATCCTCGGTACCGTCGTCACCCTTCGCACCACCGCTACCCTTCACACCACCTCTATCCTCCACACCACCGCTACCTTCCACACCACCGCTGCTCTTCACGCCGCCGTTACCGGCGATGTCGTCGAGGTATGCTTCGTCGGCAAACTGCTCGACTGCCACTCGCCGCGCGGCCGGGTTATAGCCGGCGTCCTCGGCGATATTTTGCAGCACGACGCGGTCGGTGATCCGGGCGAAGCAGGCGCCCATCAACTCGAAATTCTTGCGCGTCTTGATGATGTCGGCCAGCAATTCCTGCGACGAAATCCGTTCGACCGCGGCGAGGCGCGCGTCCATCGCCATCGCGTCGCGGGCAACCTCCGCCAGGCGCTCGTCCGAGGCGATCTTCGCCACGGCGGCGAGCCGGACCCGCGCCGAATCGTCAACGGCGGCGATCTCC
>JAUVBS010000414.1 GCA_030591105.1 bacterium
CCGAGGGCGCGGCTGCCCACGGTTCGATCGCCGAACACCTGGGGCTGTACGATGAAGCGGTTGCTGCCTACCTGCGTTCGGTCCGCCTGGATTCCACCCGGGTCGAACTGCTCGCCAGGATCGGCGGCCTCGAGCTGGCCAGTCGACACTACGGTCGGGCGGAATTCGCCTTCGGTACCTTGTTGCAGAAGCGACCCGAATCGGTCGGTGGTCGCATCGGTCTGGCCAACGCCATCTGGCAAGACTTGGTGGAACGGCCCAGTCGGCTACCGGCGGCCGAGCACCGGCGGCGTCTGAGTGAAATTGAACGACTGTTGGACGAAGCACTCACTCTGGGTGTCGGCGATGCAGGCGACCCTGCCCGGATACGCGCCTGGCACGCGCAGGTCGTTGCCGCTTTGAACACACCCACCATCGAGGAACCATGATGAACCTCCGCATCGTACCGCTCGTGCAGATCTTGCAGGTCAACGAATGGCTGGTTCGTAAGAGCGGCGAGGACCTCTCCGCGATGGATTTCACCCGGCGCATGGACGACGGGCGCGGTAACCCGCGCGGTAACTCGTACGCCTGGATATTCGGCCATATCGTCGATGCCCGATATCTGCTGGCGCGCATCATCGGGCTCGAGGTCGAGTCTCCCTACACGGAGCTGTTCGCACGCGGTACTCCACACCCCGATGCGTCGGTACTGCCGCCGCAGGCAGAGATCGAGCAGCACTGGAAGCAGATCTCGACACAACTGATCGATCGGCTCGGCGAGTTGACCGACACCGATCTGGACGCCGACTCGGGCCGCGATTTCCCCAACCGCGACCGGACCGTTATCGGCGGCCTATCGTTTCTCTGTCTGCACGAGAGCTACCACACCGGGCAACTCGGTTACCTGCGGGTGCTTCTGGGCCACCCGCCGGTGGTGAGGTAAACAGTCGTGAACTGGCGCGCGCGTCTGAAGGTCCCCCACGTCTTCGTCCTGCTGGCCGGCGTGATCCTGGTTTGCAGTCTCGCGACCTATGTCATCCCGTCCGGCGCCTACCAGCGCGAGCTGCGCGAAGTCGAAGGCCGTACCCGGACCTTGCTGGTACCGGGCACGTACGAGTCGCTGCCCAAGCACATTTCCGTACGCGGCATGTTGTTGGGCGACGACGTCGAGGGTGAAGCGACTCCGGTCGGTCTGCACGGTTTCTTGACCGCGATTCCACGCGGCATGGAGCAGGCTGCGGACATCATCTTTTTCATCTTCATCATCGGGGGCGTACTGGGGATTCTGGAGCGGACCGGGGTGATCTCCGCGGCGCTGGGCCGACTCCTGGGCCGCTTCGAAAACTCCGGACCGTTGTTGACTGTGGTGTTGATGGTGGTGATCGCCGTCGGCGGTTCGACCCTCGGCATGGGTGAAGAATTCATCCCGCTGGTACCGGTGTTCCTGCTGGTGGCACGTCGCCTCGGTTACGACCGACTCTACGGCATGGCGCTGGTGCTACTGGCGGCCGACACCGGGTTCGCCGCCGCGACGACCAACCCCTTTACCGTGAGTGTCGCTCAGGGTATCGCCGAGGTCCGGCTGCACAGCGGCATGGGACTGCGCGTCGTGTTTTTGGTCTGCGCCCTGACGGTGTCCATCGTCTACCTGTTGCGCTACGGCGCCCGCACCCGACGCGACCCGTCGCTCTCTCTGGTGGCCGATCTACCCTGGGATGCCGACGACGAAGCTGACGCCGCCCCGGTCAGCTACCGCCGTTACCACACCTGGATCATTGTCAGTTGCACGCTGATCTTTGCCTTCATCCTGCTGGCGACCCAGCGCTACGGCTGGTGGATGAGCGACATGGGCGGTGGCTTCTTGCTGATGGCGATCGTGGCGACGGCTGCCGCCCGGCTGCCGCTCGACGATGCCGTTCACGCGTTCGTCAAGGGCATGCAGGAGATGGTCGTCGCCGCGCTGGTGGTCGGTTTCGCACGCGGCATCTCGGTGGTACTGAGCGACGGCCAGATCATCGACACCATAGTCCACGGGGCGGCGACCTTGCTGATCCAGGTGCCGCGGCACGTGGCAGTCCTGGGAATGCTGGGCTTCGAATCGACGCTGAACCTGTTCATTCCCTCGGGATCGGGACAAGCGGCCGTCTCGATGCCGTTGATGGCGCCGCTGGCGGACGTCTTGTCGATCACACGTCAGACCGCCGTCTTTGCCTTTACCTGCGGCGACGGTTTCAGCAACATGATCATCCCGACCAGCGGCATCTTGATGGCGATGCTCGGTCTGTCGCACATCCCGTACGGCCGCTGGTTGCGTTTCATGGCTCCGCTTTTCGTCCAGTTGATGGCGCTCGCGGCGGTATTCTTGATCGTGGCCGTAGCGATCGGCTATCACTGAGCGGCACGACGGCCAGCGATTTTCTCGCTTGTCCAGACGCTGTTCTTACCGGATTCTGGGGTCGGTACGCAACGAAGCCACCATCGCTCGCGCCGCCGGGCAATCGGTGGCGACCGCCGTCGTTTCGCCACCGGAGGATCGGAGTTATGAAGCTCAGCCGTTCGCCCCATAACGTTGGCGGCCCGTTCGTCGGCGCCTCGTCCGCCCGTGTCGTATATGCCCTCGTCAGTCTTTGTTGGCTGGCCGGCGTCTGCTTGCTGGAC
>JAUVBS010000364.1 GCA_030591105.1 bacterium
CGAGGGACTGCGTCTCGCCGCGCGTGAACAGACAACTGCCGTGGGCTCGCGGCAGCACGCCGACCTCGATCGTGATCGGCCGGACGGTCGTCAGATCGCGGCCGTCGGTACGGACTCCGTTGGTGAGAATCATCTCACGGATGATCTGTTTCTCCAGCTTGCCAAAGCTCTCCAAAGCGGCAGGATCGCTCTTACCTTCGGCATCGACGAATTCGGCGGCCACCCGTTCCTTGACGGCATCGACGGCAGCGTACCGCTCGAACTTTCCCCGTACCGACACGGCGTCGCTCAGATCGGCGCCGACGAACCCGCGGACTTTCTCGACCATCTCGCTGAAGTCTAAGACTTCGGGCGCGTCCCACTTCGGCTTGGTACCGGTCTTCTCGATCAGCTCGCGTTGCAAGCCATTGAGCTTGCGGACCCAACCGTGGCCGAAATCGATGGCGTCGAGCAACGTCTCCTCGCTGATCTCTTGGCACTCACCCTCGATCATGCAGATGATATCGTCGGTACCGGCGACGATCAGATCGAGGGTCGATTCCTCGAGCTGTCCGAAGCTGGGGTTGACCACGAACTCGTCGTTCACCTGGCCGACGCGTACACCCGAAACGATCTCACCGAACGGCACGTCGGAGAGGTTCAGCGCCGTCGATGCGGCAGTAATACTCAACACGTCGGCGTGGAAATCGGGGTCGGCGCTGATGATAAACGCCACGACCTGCGTCTCGTGCCGCCAGCCCTTGGGGAACAACGGCCTCAGCGGCCGGTCGATCAAGCGCGCGCTGAGCGTTTCGCGCTCGGTCGGCCGCGCTTCGCGTTTGAAGAAGCCGCCCGGGATTTTCCCGGCAGCGTATGTCTTGTTGCGGTATTCCACGAATAGCGGTAGGAAGTCGCGATCGCTGACCCTCTTGTCCGCCGTTACCGTCACCAGAGCCATCGTCCCGCCCATGCTGACGGTGACCGAACCGTTGGCCTGCCTGGCCATACGCCCGGTCTCGAGCGAAAAAGTAGTACCGTTCATTTCGAGGCTAACTGTGTGCTTTTCCATTCTAACTTTTCCCTTCCTTGCCGCTTTTCGCGTGCGTCGCCGGTACGCACGGCTATCGTGCGGGCCGACACTATGTAAACCTTCACCTCTACCGCTGACCGCCCCACGTCGGTGCGGGGGCGGACGTTACGAGCGCCGTTCGGCGGCTGCTTCAGCGCAGCACAACAGACCTATGCATCGCCGTGGCCACAGCCACGGTCTCATCGGGATCGTTAACCTGGGACGACATCGGGAATCGTCGACCGGCATTAACCCCGGAGGCCAAGTTCCTTGATGAGGGAGCGGTAGCCTTCTACGTCCTTCTTCTTCATATAGTTGAGCAGACGCTTCCGCTGTCCCACCATCTTCAAGAGGCCGCGCCGGGAGTGATGATCCTTGGCATGGGTCTTAAAGTGGCTGCTGAGGGTGTTGATCCGCTCGGTCAAGAGCGCGACCTGCACTTCCGGCGAGCCCGAGTCTGCCTCGTGCTTCCGGAACTTGGCAATGACCTGATCTTTCTGGTCTCTACTGAGCGCCATCGTCAAGAACCTCCAATTTCGCGCGCATCTATGCAGCGTCACGATGGCCGCAGGCCAACCGCCCCGCCGGTGTAATTCTATGATTCGGCACCGGAAGGGTTAACTGTTGTCCGGACCGCGCTGAAAACGCAGTGCCGGCGGTCGACCCGCTATGAAAAACGACGGGCATAGGCAAAAAGACGCAGGATTTCGCCCGCGCCCCACCTACATCCCGCGCGAGAATATAGATTAACCGCCCGCCTCCTGCAAGTACAATCGGCAGTAAAGTGCGTACCTCTCCCGTCGCGCCCGGTTCGGCGGTCCCCTCCCCCAACTCCGCCATAAGGGGAGATATCAGCGGTCGTTGAGGTAGAGAATGCGGTGATCTTGCAAGAAAGCCAGGACCTGTTCGACGCATTCCCGCGGTGAGAGACGGTCGGTTTCGAGCACCAGCTCGGCGCTCTTCGGCACCTCGTACGGCGCGTCGATGCCGGTAAAGTCACGGATCTCCCCCGCGCGTGCCTTCTTGTACAATCCCTTCGGGTCCCGCCGCTCGCACTCGGCCAGGGAGCATTTGCAGTACATCTCGAAAAAAGACCCCGCTGGGACGATCTCGCGCGCACGCTGCCGGTCGGCCCGGTACGGCGAGATGAAAGCGGTCAAACAGATGGTCCCGCCATCCATCATCAACTTGGCGACCTCACCGATGCGGCGGATGTTCTCCTCGCGGTCGGCGGGGCTGAACGCGAGGTCGGCGTTCAGGCCGTGCCGTACATTGTCGCCGTCGAGTCGGTAGATGTTGCACCGGCGCAGAAACAGTTCCTTCTCGACCAGCCGCGACAGGGTCGACTTACCCGATCCGGACAGGCCGGTGAACCACAAGATCGCTCCCTTGTGTCCATTGCGCGTGATGCGGTCCTCGTAGGTGATGACCGATTCGTCCCAGCTGATGTTAGTGCTCTTCGGCAGCGCCATGCTTACACGATCCTCTCCGTGGTCGATATCGGTTTCAAATGACAGTCACCCGGCCGCCGGCGACTGCCTGTCGCGCCGCCAGGACAGTTGTGCGCCCCGGCTCAAGCGGTACCGGCTGCCGTGTCGTGAGCTGTGGGCGACTGCGGGTCTCGGTCGAAATCCGCGCCACGCAGGCCAGGGTCTGCAAGATAGTCAAGACATCCTGCCGGAATCCGTCGCGATCCAGGTCCCGCGCATAGAGACGGAGCTTGCACGGCATGATCTCCTCGACATAAAAACGTTCGGGATCCGGCACAGCCGCGAGGATCTCCTCCTCGTCATGGTAGAGGATCGACGCACGATGCGTGATACCGGGGCGCAGCTGCAGAATCGGTTCGTACGCGTCGCAGAATTTCTCAACATACTGTGGAAGTTCCGGCCGCGGGCCGACCAGCGTCATCTCACCTCGTAACACATTGATCAATTGCGGCAGCTCGTCGATTTTGAACCGCCGCAAGAAGCGACCGAC
>JAUVBS010000158.1 GCA_030591105.1 bacterium
TCGGCAGCTGGCTCACATTCACGTCAGCTGGCTCAATCCAGATAAAATCCGTAAAGCGACGTTTGTCGGGCGTCGCAAGATGCTCGTCTACGACGACCTCTCGCAGCGGGAGAAGATCCGGGTCTACGACAAGGGTGTCGAGATCCAGCCCCACTACGACAATTTCGGGGAATTCCAGCTCTCTTATCGATCCGGAGACGTCTTCGTCCCGCGGGTCGAACAGCTCGAGCCGCTCAAGATCGAGACGGCCCACTTCCTGGACTGCATCGAAGGCAGGGCCGAACCGATTAGCAGTGGTCGCCACGGGCTCGAGGTGGTAGAGGTGTTGGAAAAGGCGTGCCAGTCCATCCGGGAAGATGGTCGGCCTTACGAGCTCGAGTTGTCCGGGGTGTGACCCCCGGCCTTTAAGGAGACCGGGCTACCTTGCCGCGCGGATCGATCCGGGTCGCCATGATCGGCCAGAAGGGGTACCCACCGATCCACGGGGGTATCGAAAAGCATGTGGCTGAACTAGCCGCACGCCTCGGCGAGTACGGAATCACCCTCGACATCTACAGCCGTCCTCACTACAGCGACCAGAGCGGGCCGACCGACTTGAACGGGGTACGCATACGTCGCTTGCCCAGTGTACCGACGAAACACTTCGATGCGATCACGCACACCGCGTTGGCCACAGCCGATGTCCTCATGCGCCGGGCCGACGTCGTCCACTACCACGCGTTGGGGCCGGCGTTGCTGGCCGGGTTGCCGAGGTGGTTGGCGCGTAAGAAAACTGTCGTGACGGTCCACGGCCTCGACTGGCAGCGGGAGAAGTGGGGCGCGGTCGCCACCAAGGTGCTGCGACTAGGTGAGGCGGCCAGCGTTCGCTTACCGCACCGGACCGTCGTCGTTTCGCGCGCCCTGCGCGCGCACTACCTGCGGCAATACGGTCAGGAAACCGTCTACATCCCCAACGGTATCTCACCGCCGGTCTACCGGTCGCCGCGGCTGATCCGCGAGCATGGTATCGACGGCGAGTACTTGCTGTTCGTCGGGCGGCTCGTGCCCGAGAAGGGGTGTCATTTACTGCTGGAGGCCTACTCGCAACTGCCGGCTGTCGTACGTGAGCGGTACGGACTGGCCATCGCGGGCGACGCCGGTTTTACGGCCGGCTACGCCGAGCAGTTGCGCCGTATGGCTCCGGCCGAGACACGGTTTCTCGGCTATGTGCACGGCGAGATTCTCGATGAACTCTATAGCAATGCGGCCTTAGTGGTGTTGCCCTCGACTCTCGAGGGGCTCTCGATCACACTGCTCGAAGGTATGAGCTACGGGCGCTGCTGTCTGGTCAGCGACATCCCACCGAATCTCGAAGCGGCGGGCGCCTGGGCCCAGACCTTCCGTTCCGGTGAAGTAGCCGATCTACTCGGCCAGTTGACCTGGATACTCGACCAGCCGGACGCCCGGCAACGTCTGGGCGAGGGAGCGCGACGGCACGTTCTGGAGAACTACTCCTGGGACCAGGTCGCCGACCAGACGGCTGCTGTCTACCGTGGGCTGGTGACCTAGCAAACCGTGGGGAATCTCCTCTCGTCGTCCAGAAAAGCCGTGTCAGGCCGGGAGATGCGGGCAATCGCCCGGCTTTCAGCGGGGCGACCGGTGGGCAGACCAGGTGCGGAGGTTGACATCGCGCGGCGATATAATATCTTCATATCCTGCATTTATGAGCGGGCATAGCTCAGTTGGTAGAGCACTACCTTGCCAAGGTAGATGTCGCGAGTTCGAGTCTCGTTGCCCGCTCCATTATTTTTGGTGCGGGAGGGGTGACTGCCTCTCCTGTCGTCTTATCAGCGCGGTAGCGACGCAGCGGACGACGGCGAGACGGTATGCCAGTCGGTGGGAACCTTGACAGTCGGTCCGGACGCGACGATAATTTTCTGCGGGGCGGCATAGCCAAGTGGTTAAGGCAACGGTCTGCAAAACCGCTATCCCCGGTTCGACTCCGGGTGCCGCCTCCAGTTTCTCGCGGGCCGGGTTTTGCCCGGCCGCTTTTCGTACCGGTTGACACCGCCATCGTGCGGTTCGATCATCGCCTTGCCTGCAGAATCCGGGACCGAATCCGGGTGCCGGGGTGGCGAAACTGGTAGACGCAAGGGACTTAAAATCCCTCGGAGCGTTGCTCCGTGCCGGTTCGAATCCGGCCCCCGGCACCAATCACCAGCCCGCAGTGGCGTGGCGTTACACCCACGAACCTGGGAGGAATCGGTGCGCCTGGCCTTTCTGTCCATCGGACGGCACCTGCATACTGAGCGCTGGATCTCCTGGTTCGCCGAACGGGGTCACGAGTGCCACTTGTTGACCGTCCAGCCCGGAGAGATTCCCGGTGTAACGGTCCACGATATCACCACACGGCACGGCCCCAAGCCGGTGCGTTACGCCCTGTCCCTCGTCGCGGTGAGGCGTCTGTTGCGGCGGTTGCGCCCGGATCTGTTGAACACGCATTTTTTGACGGGCTACGGTTACTGGGGGCACTTTTCCGGCTTTCATCCCAACGTACTGACGGTTTGGGGTGACGATGTCTACGTGACCCCGTTCGAAAACCGCCTGAAGAACCTGCTGGCGCGACGAGCTTTGGCCTCGTGCGACGCGGTGACCGGCGATTCACGCGATATCTTGAGTGGTTGTGCTGCGCTCGGGGCTGTTCCGGAACGTTGTTTTCGCGTCCTGTGGGGGGTGGACTTCACCCGGTTCCGATCGGCGACTGCCCAGGACTACCGCCGCCGACTCGGATTCGGTGACGACGATATCGTCTTTTTCTCGCCGCGCAGTTTCACGCAGCCGTACTACAATATCGACACGGTGATCGAAGCCGCGGCCCGCGTCGTCGCCACTGTACCGGGTGCGCGGTTTTTCTTCGCCGGCTACGAAGGCGATCCCGGGCCGTTCCGTGCCCGAGCAGAGGCGGCTGGCCTGACCGGCGTGATGGTCTTCGGCGGCCGTATCCCGCACGCCGAGTTCGCCAGCGCGCTGAACGCCAGCGATGTATTCATCTCCGTACCGTCGGTCGACGCGACGGCGGTCAGTCTGCTCGAGGCCATGGCCTGTCAGTGCGCGATCATCGTGTCGGATCTGCCGTCCGCGACCGAGTGGATAGCGGATGGAAAATCAGGTCTGGTGGTTACCCCACGCGACGTCACGGGGTTGGCCGATGCGATGAAGCGCTTCGCCGGTAACCCGGAATTGCGCGCTGTCTGTGGCCGCGCTGCCGGCGAGACAGCGCGACGCGACGCCGGTTTCGATGCGAACATGAGTCACGTCGCTGATATCTTTCGCTGCCTGACTGAAGATGAAGTCGACTGGCCGGTAGAGGTTTCGCTGCCGTTGCTCAGTGGCGGTTAGGAACTGTCCGATGGATCTGTCCGTCGTCATCCCGACGTTGAACAAGGTCGCTCTACTGGAGCGGACGCTCACCGCGCTCGAAGACCAGGAACTGACCGGCTTTGCGTGGGAAATCGTGGTGGTCGATGATGGATCGGGCGACGGGACTGCCGCGATGCTCGCGTTACGCGCGGAGCGCCAGGATAGCCGCGTTCGTCCGGCCTCACCGGGCCGTAACCTAGGCCGCGCCGGCGCGCGTAATTTCGGAGCCCGCCACGCGGCTGGTCGCTATCTGCTTTTCCTCGACGACGACATCGTAGTTCCGCCGGGGCTGTTGGCGGCGCACCTGGCATTGCTCGTCGCACATCCGGGCGATGGAACCATCGGCTATGCCGTCACCGAACCGAGCCTCATCGACGCGCCGCATTTCCACTACCTCGACACGCGCGCGGTCGCCAAGCTCGCGCCGGGCCCCGCACCGGCGAAGTACTTCGTCACTCAGAACGCGGCGGTGCCCCGCGACGCATTCCTGAGCGTAGACGGTTTCGACGAGGAGTTCGCAGCGTACGGCTTCGAGGATATGGAGGTAGCTTTTCGTCTGGAGGAATCTGCGGGGGTTTCATTTCACGCACTCAAGCAACCGGTGCCGCAGCACGTTCATCACCACACGCTCGCCGAGTACTTCGCCAAGAAACGGGAGTGCGGTATGCGTTCGCTCAGCCACCTGGCGGAAAAGCATCCGGATCGACTTGCGGCGATGGGTTTGAACTTGGTGATCGACCCTCCAGGACGGCAGCGCGCCGGCTGGCCGATCCGGTTGCTGCGCCACGGGGCGCAGGGCTGGCCCGGGCGGGCGGTCCAAGCTCTGGTGCGCCACTGGCCCACCGGCCACGATAGCCGGCCGCGATGGCCGCGTCTCTACTTCCGGTTCATGGATCTGGCGGTATTCGCCTGCTATCGGCAGGGACTGATTCACCGACCCGAGACCGGTTCTGTACGTCCCTGATCAGTCCAGGTTCACTGGGGATTAAGCGCGTTGCTTGGCTGGTCGAAACTGCCATTGTGGCAGTAACTGGTGCCAGTATGGCGTTTGAACCGGCGTCACGCCTCACTATATTGGCGAGCATGAGTAGGTATAGTTTCTCTAACGCCAATTATATCACCACATTAGGGTGAGTGCGCTACGGCCGCCTGGCGGCATGGGACTTGTTTACCCTTCAGCGTTGAGATGTTCACAATACCCTCGCACAGAAAAGGGAGAAGCCCATGGGCAAGATCATCGGTATCGACCTGGGTACGACCAACAGCGTCGTGGCGGTCATGGAAGGCGGCGAAGCCAAGGTCATTCAAAACAAGGAAGGCAACCGCACCACCGCATCGGTGGTCGCGTGGAATAAAAATGGCGACCGGCTGGTGGGTCTGCTGGCCAAACGGCAAGCGGTCACCAACCCCAAGGACACTGTATTCAGCATCAAGCGTTTCATGGGCCGACGTTTCGAAGAGGTGTCGACAGAGCGGTCCGAGGTTCCTTACGAGGTGATCGCCGGTGCCAATGGAGACGTCCGGGTCAAGACCAGCCAGGGCGAGTTCACGCCGCCGGAGATCTCCGCGCAGATCCTGCGCAATCTCAAAGAGACGGCGGAGGAGTACCTCGGTGAGGAGGTGACCGATGCGGTCATCACGGTGCCGGCTTACTTCAACGACAGCCAGCGGCAGGCGACCAAGGACGCCGGCAAGATTGCCGGTCTCACCGTCAAGCGAATCATCAACGAGCCGACTGCGGCATCGCTTGCTTACGGCCTGGACAACAAGAAGGAAGAGACGGTCGCGGTGTTCGATCTCGGTGGTGGCACCTTCGACGTCTCCATTCTCGAAATCGGTGACGGCGTGTTCAACGTCCTGGCGACCAACGGCGACACCCACCTCGGTGGCGACGATTTCGACCAGCGGATCATCGACCATCTGGTCGACATCTTCCTCAAGCAGGAGGGGATCGACCTGAGCAAGGACGCCATGGCGTTGCAACGTCTGAAAGAGGCTGCCGAACGCGCGAAGTGCGAACTGAGTAGCTCGTCGCAGACCGATATCAATCTGCCGTTCATCACCGCGGACGAGAGCGGTCCGAAGCACATGACGACGACGCTCACCCGCGCCAAGTTCGAGTCGTTGGTCGACGATCTCATCGAGCGGACGGTCGCTCCGTGTCGGAGCTGCCTGCAGGACGCCAACTTGACCGCCAGCGATATCGACGAGGTGATTCTGGTCGGCGGCTCGACGCGTATGCCGGCCGTCGCTGCCAAGGTGAAAGAGGTTTTCGCGAA
>JAUVBS010000105.1 GCA_030591105.1 bacterium
AACCGGTCATGCTTTCGGTTTTCAGGTCGAGGCCGGCATGGAAGCGCCCATCCCGGTGCTCCATGAAATTACTCGTCAGGTAGCGATCCGGCAGATCGAGGGGCCAGCGCGGTGGCGGCGCAACACTGCTGTCGGCCGGTGTTGAACCCAACGCGGCCAACGCCGGCATGCTCGCCCAACCACCGACTGACACCGTCGCATACACGGCACCGGCGACCACCCAGCAAGCCGCCGACTTTCTGAGCCGCGGCAGCCAGACCAGCAGCTCGCTAACGAAACGCGGTTTCAAGCCCATGTTGAAGTTGGCCTCCCTGCGCGGCGGCCGGTGGCATCGGCCCGCGGTCCGTACAATTGCAGCGACAGCAACCGGTAGGCTGGAACAACTAGACCACGACAAGAATCGCCGCGAAGTGTAACATCGTCGCGGAACGGTTCGATGACAAGGCCGACCACCAGCATCGCCCCAGGTCTGGATACAACACAGGAGGCGCGATGGACAGCAACGACCTGTCTCCTCTCGCCGGGGGTACTCTACCCGATCCCAAGGGCCGCAGTTACCTCCTCGACACCAACGTTCTGCTGCACGACGCCGCCTGCCTCGACGCGTCGAGCAACGGGTTGACCTACGTGGTCGAGCGTTTCAAGGATCAGCAGCTGTACGGACACATCACGCTGGCCAAAAGCGAGCGCAGCCAGCTAGCAAGCCTCGCGGTGAAGTTGCTGTAGAACTGGTTACCGAACTGCGGGGGCAAGAACGTTTGCGGTTCTGCTCGACTGGTTGTCGCCTTTTCTTTACGGCGATCGGGCGTCGAGAGATATCGGGATTGCGGCTGATTCCGGATTACTGGGCGTCCGCGATCAAGGCCTGCCGCAATTGCCCCAACAGACAGGCATTGCAGCGCTTGACCGCCTTGGTCAGGTACCGATCAACCAGCTTCTGGTAATTCTTGTTGGTGGACATCAGCCACGGGGTTTCGGTGACCTCGCCGAGGCAGGAGCGCTGCCAAACCACCTCGCCGGTTCGGTCGCGCAACTGGAGCCGTACCTCCGCATCGGCACGGTGCTTGGTCGGCGTCGGAATGGCCAACATCCCCACGACTCCCAGGACGGTCCCGTATTTGACCGAACTCGAAGAGTCGTCACCCAGCGCAAAGCCCACACCGAAACCGACTGCAGCCGGCAGCAAGAAATTCAACACGTTACGTTCTATACGGGCCCCCAGCGACAGAATGTCCACCGAGAGTGTGTAATCGGCTTGGCTGAGCAAAGGGACCAGCTCGACCAGATTCGTCTGGGACAGGTCCTGCATGAGGGCGTCATGGTATATCTGGACAACTGAACTCTCCCACGCCTCATCGCTGGGGTAGCTGATGCCAAATAGGCGTCCCTCGCCGGTACGCTGCTCAGCCGATCGCAAATCACGGATCACGTCGATGAAAATCGCCGGTGTTTTCGTCACGCGCGTCGTGAAATCGATTTCTTCAGCGGGGTAATGGAACACAATCTTCGAACCACCGCACCCGCCGAGCGAGACCAACAGCAGAGCCGCGACTGCGATCGTCCAGAACCGCCCACTCCGACGCCGGCTACTCTGACAGCGGTTGCCCAGAACGGTCATGCTGAATCTCCTCGCGGAATGTTGGTCGCTATCCGACGCTATCCGGCGCGCGCTATCCGACCCGGAGTATCAATCAATAATCCGGGGTAGATAACTAATCATAGGGATCGGCACGCTCAATAGCCATACCGCGCCCGAGTTGCAGACGTGCCGCGACACTCTCACCACGCAGAGCGATCTCCAGCGTATCGCCGCTGCCCCAGTACCAGAACGGACAGTCCGCCCGACCGGCGGCGAACGTCCGCAACGGTCCGCTGACACGATGACCCGCCACACGGATCTCGCCGCCGTCGGCAAGTTGGCTTCCGGCAACGGACGCGCGCGTCACGTCGGTCACCGCGTTACCGAAGCGGTCGATCCAGACGATCTGTCCGAGCCGACGCGCGCCGCCGGCAGTGGCCATCTCCATCGACACCGGCATCACGCCCAGGTCCGCAGATTCGGCCGGCGAGCCGACCTGGGCGAGCGGCACGCCCAACGCCAGGTGAGCCGCCACCGGTGCGAAGAGATCCCGGCCGTCAAAGGTGGTCGCCGGCGGCAGACCGGGTGGCGGTTGACGGTAGAGCGGGTTGTCCAAACGCACGACTGCCAACTGGTCGGAGCCAGTCAGGAAGGCCAGCAGCCCGTTACCGGGCGCTAGATAGAACCGGTCGTCTGCGGCCACAGCGACGGCGGGGCGATCAGTACCGACCCCGGGGTCGACCACGGCGACATGCACCGTGCCGGCCGGAAATTGCCCCCTGACACGGCGCAGGAACCACGACGCGGCCGCCACGTCGCCCGGCGGTATGTCGTGCGTCAAATCGACCACGCGCGGCGTCGGTTCGCCCGCCGGGAAACGGGACCACTGCCGGTAGAGTGCCGCCTTGACCTCGGCCAGATAGGGATCGGTCCGTCCGAAATCGGTCAATAGAGTCACGATGGCGGGCACGATCACCTCCGTTGCTCGGCAACCGGCCGCTCGTCGGCCTCGCGTCCGACCAGCAACAGCCAGGCTACGATCAACACAGCGCCGACCCCTAACGAGAGCGCCGGCGCGATACCGAATCCCGCCGGCAGGTAACCGACCACGACAGCTACGACCGCGACCAGAACCGCGTAAGGCAGTTGCGTCCGTACGTGATCCACGTGATCGGAGCCCGACGCGAGGGACGACATGATCGTCGTGTCGGAGATCGGCGAGCAGTGATCACCGAAGACCGCGCCGGACAACACGGCGCTGACCGCTGCGAGGTGGATGCGGGTGGCCACCGGGTCGGTCAGCCCTTCCGCTCCCGGCAACACGGCCCCGAGGGGGTAGACCAACGGCATCAGGATGGCCATGGTTCCCCAGCTCGTACCGGTGGCAAAGCTCACAGCCGCTGCGAGCAGGAAGGTGACGGTCGGCAATAGCCGGGCCGAGAGAGCACCACTCGACATCTCGACCAGATATTTGGCGGTATCCAGGCCATCGCACACCGCGCTCAGCGACCAAGCCAGGATCAGGATCACCACGGCGACCAGCATGGCGCGGGCCCCTTCGAGCCAGCCGTCCGCGGCTTCCGCGAGCGTGATCCGGCGGGCCGCTACCGCCAGCGCCCCCGCAACGACCGAACCGCCGAGAGCAGCCCAGATCAACACGCCAAAACTGTCGGCGTGGTTGAGAATTACTCTCAGCGGAGGGGATACAATCCCAGCCGCGATGGCAGATTGATGTCCACTCCACCACAGTCCGCAGGCAGTGATCGCGATCACCAGGGCCACCGGTATCAGTGCCAACGTCGGGTGAGCCGGATCGCGGTTACCGGTCGTCTCACCCAGCATCTGACTCGCCGGCTGGGCACCGGGACGCAACGGGAGTCCTAGCTGAGCAGCGCGACGCTCGGCCGCGAGCATCGGGCCGAAATCGCGCCCCAGCCCCGCCACCAAGTAGACGCAGAGCAAGGTCAACCAAGGGTAGAAACTGAACGGTATGCTGCGCAGAAAGAAGGTGTACGCCGAACCCGATGCTTCAGTGCCGAAGCGGGTCGCCGCATCCTGAATCAGACCGACCTCGAAGCCGACCCAGGTCGAGATCACAGCGATGGTAGCCACCGGAGCAGCGGTACTGTCGACCAGGTAGGCCAGTTTTTCCCGTGAAATGCGTAGCCGGTCGGTCAACGGACGCATGGTCGAACCAACCAGCAGCGTGTTCGCATAGTCGTCGAAAAAGATGACCGTGCCCATGAGCGTCGTGGTGATCTGCCCGCCCCGGCGGCCACCGATCCGGCTCGCCAGTGCGCGCACGACACCCTCGGTCGCACCGCCGCGAGCGAGGATGCCGACCATCCCACCGAGCATGGTCGAGAACAGGATGATACTCGCGTGGTCACGATCGGCCAGCGCACCGAGCAGGAAACGGTCACCCGTACGCAGGAAAGCGATCAATGGGTTCCAGCCGGACAGAATCAAGGCCCCCACCCAGACCCCCAGCAGCAGCGCGACGATCACCTGGCGGGTCACCAGAGCGAGCACGATGGCCAGCAGCGGCGGGACGACGGCCAGCCATCTGGGTTCGCACCCCGACGCACTGTCGGTGCTGACGGCGACTGGCGCTGCGGTGGTGGCCGACGTGGTGTCCGCCGGCTGTGCCGGCGTAGCTTCAACTACGAGCAGGACCGACACCACAACTAGCGCCGTTAGCAACGCTATGACGGCAGGACGGTTCATGGCACCGCTGCCTCGTCCGCCGGCGACCGATCCGCCAGCAGAGCCAGCATCTGCGTGTGAAGCTGACGCGGCGCCGCCAGGATCTCCTCCCAGTGCATGGGCTGCTCGGTTCCACCCATATCGGTCACCAGGCAACCGGCCTCACGGGCAATCAGCGTGCCGGCCGCGCTGTCCCACGGCCGTAAGCCCATCTCCCAGAACCCGTCGAGCAGGCCGGCGGCCGTGTACGCCAGGTCGATCGCTGCGCTGCCTCCGCGCCGCACGCCGTGGCAACCAGCGTGCAGGAAGCGTTGTACGTACGCGACGTTGCGGTCAACCCGCTCGTCACGCCGGTAGGGAAAACCCGTCGCCAACAGGCTCTCTTCGATGGGCAGCCCGGTGCGTCGCGGCAGGTCACGCCCCTCGGCTGTTCGTAGCCGCTCCAGACGCGCACCGCCACCGCGGCTCGCGGTAAACATCTGGTCGAGGCAGGGCGCGTAGACGACCCCCAGAACCAGCTCACCGGCGTCGACGACCCCCAGCGAAACCGCAAAGAACGGGTGTCCATGCACATAGTTAGTGGTCCCGTCCAGAGGATCGATATACCACGTACGACCGGAAGGTCCCTCTTTGGTGCCCCCTTCCTCGGCTCGGATCGCGTCGTCGGGAAAACGCCGTGTGACCTCCCCGATCAATAGTTCCTCGCTGCGTCGATCGATATCGGTCACCAGCTCGGTACCGGCCTTGTAGTCCAGACCGGTGATCGATCCCAGGTGCGCGAGCAATAGATCGCCCGCGCGAAGTGCCATTGCACGCAAGACCGGCAATTGTGATGCTAACTGGTCAGGCACGATTCCCTCCGGCTTCGGATCTGGTGGCGCGAGCAGGTAACGACGCAGCGACAGTGGACCATCATATCGCTGGCGAGCGGTACCCTCAACCCCAAGTTACCGGGCACGGCCGACCGCTAGAGCCTTGACACCGGCCCGAGGTTCTGTAGCTTTTCAGCACGGTGATGGCCTCGCCCGGCCACCGCCGCATTCAAACGCGAAAGGATTCGGCATGGAAGAGCAAATCAAAGAGATCCTCGAGACGATCCGGCCGGCCCTGCAAGCCGACGGTGGCGACGTGGAATTCATCGACTACAACGACGGGATCGTGACCGTTCGGCTCAAGGGCGCCTGCGGCAACTGTCCCATGAGCACGATGACCCTCAAGCAAGGTATCGAAGCCCGCATCAAGGCCAAGATCCCCGAGGTCAAGTCGGTCGAATCGCTCTGACCTGAGCCGTAAGCTCAGACGCGCTGCCAGGCGCGTGGTTTCCTCTGGGAGGCCACGCGTCCGCACGTCCCACGGGGTTACGCTTATCGTGTGAGCAGCGGGTCCACCCACACAGGAGAGACGCGACATGAAGCCGTACACGGGTATCGACTTCTACCGCTACGCCGGCCAGCTCACCGACGAGGAACGTTCGGCCCAGCAAACCGTCCGCGAATTCGTCACTGCCAGCTTCTTGCCACTGATCCGCACCCACCACGCTGCCGGCACCTTCCCGACCGAGCTGATCGGCGAACTGGGAGCGATGGGACTGCTCGGCCCGAGCGTCAGCGGACCAGGTTGCCCCGGTCTGTCGGCCACCGTGTACGGCTTGATCTGCCAGGAGCTCGAACGCGGCGACAGCGGTCTGCGTAGTTTCGCCTCGGTCCAGGGTAGCCTCGTGATGTGGCCGATCAGCGTCTTTGGCAGCGACGAGCAACGGAACAAGTTCCTACCCGGACTGGCGGCTGGCAAACTGGTCGGCTGTTTCGGTCTGACCGAACCGGACCACGGCAGCGACCCCGGCGCCATGGCAACCACCGCGGTCAAAGATGGGACCGACTGGATTCTCACCGGCAACAAGATGTGGATCACCAACGCGACGACGGCCGATGTGGCGCTCGTCTGGGCACGGGGCCCCGAGCGAATTCTCGGTTTTCTGGTCGAACGTGGGACACCCGGTTTCAGCACCCAGGCCACCAAAGGGAAGTACAGTCTACGCGCCTCCGATACCGGCGAGCTGATCCTCGCCGAAGCGCGCGTGCCCGACGCTAACCGCTTACCGGACGCGGTCGGTCTGCGCGCCCCCATCGCCTGCCTGAACGAAGCGCGCTACGGTATCGCCTGGGGTGTGATCGGAGCCGCCTGCGACTGCTACCACGTCGCCCGCGAATATGCGTTGCAGCGCGAACAGTTCGGCCAACCGATCGCGAGTTTCCAGCTCGTCCAACGTAAGCTGGTACGGATGTTGACCGAGATCACCAAGGCGCAAGGCCTCTGCCTGCAGCTCGGCCGACTGAAGGAGCAAGGGATCAACGAGGTGCCGTTGGTCTCCCTGGCCAAGCGTAACAACGTGGCGATGGCGCTCGAATGTGCCCGCACCGCCCGCGACATTCTCGGTGCCGCCGGTATCACGGACGAACACTCCCCGGGCCGCCATATGACCAACCTCGAATCGGTCATCACCTACGAAGGGACCCACGACATCCACACGCTGATCGTCGGTGCTGAGATCACTGGGATTCAGGCATTTCGGTAGTTCGATGGTCGGACGGTAGTGATCCCGAAACACCTACAACTAGAGATAACTTAAATAATCACAACATATACTACAGTATGTCTAATATTTCACTTCAATAGAGACCAAGAGCACAAAGACGATTGTTTCACCGTTCGTCAGGTCGTGCCTGCGAAAATATGGCGGTGCCGTTCGGCATCACTTCTGGATGACGTACTGCGGTCGCGGTACAGCAACGCCGATGCTCGC
>JAUVBS010000338.1 GCA_030591105.1 bacterium
CCGAGCTGCAAGACATCGTACTCACGCCGGAGCGACTCTACGCCTTCGGCGTCGGTGGGCTGAGCATTCTCGACCGTCCCTGGCTGACGTTGGTCGGACGCTACATGCCCGAAGACGCCGACGTGGCTCGTTACTACCGCGGGGCGGTGTCGTCGGGCTTCGTCTACGTGGGAGCGCGCGATGGCGGCTTGCGGGTCATCGACGTGACCAACGAGACGGCGCCCGACCTGGCGGTGGGGATTGAATCGGGAGGGGCCTTCTACGAGGGGATGGCCGTCCGCGCTGGCTACCTCTACGCCGCCCACCACACCGCGGGTATCGCCGTGTTCGATCTGAGCGACCCGGCGGCGCCGCAGCCGGTGACCGCGGTCACCGAACTGGTCAATAGCTGGGATATCGTGTGGCACGACGATTTCGCGCTGATCGCGGACGGCGCCGGCGGTCTGGCGGTTCTCGATGTGAGCGACATCGCTGCGCCGCAGTACCTGTACTCTCTGCCGACCAGCGGGATCGCCATCGACATAGCAGTCGCCGACGATCTGGCAGTCGTCGCGTGCGGCAGCGCGGGCGTCGACGTGGTTGATGTCTCCGATCCGCTCGCCGCGCAGTGGCTGGGTAATTACGGCGGCGCGAGCATGGCGCTGTCGGTGGCGGTGACGGGCGATACGCTCTACGTGGCCGACTGGGATGACGTCGAGGTGGTCGATCTGAGCGAGCCGGTCAGTCCGAGTCGCCTCGGCTGGGAGAACACGCCCGGGCGCGCCATGGGGCTGGCGGCCGAAACCGGCCGGGCCTATGTGGCCGACTGGGGATCGGTCCAGGTCTACGAATTCGGTCCGACCATGCAGGGCGACATCGACCTGCCGTTGCGCCAACTCTCTTTTGGTATCGTGCCGGTCGGCGAATCGGTGCCGCTTACTTTTCCCGTGGTCAACACTGGTGGCGGGACGTTGCAAGTCACGTCGGTCGAGACGTTCAACGCCAACTTCGTCGTTGAACCGCCCAACAGCTTCGCCGTAGCGCCGGAAGCGACGCACGAAGTGACCGTCACCTACACGCCGGCGCAACCGGGTTACGACGCGACGTTCGTCCGGATCGAATCGAACGATCCCGACGAACCGTTCCGCGTCTTCCCGGCCAGCGCGGACGACAATCCGAACTACCTGGCGATCGGCGACGCGGCTCCGGGTTTCTCTTTCCTCGATCTGGACGGGAACGAGCACAGCCTCTCGGACTATCTCGGTCAAGTGGTGGTTCTGGCCTTCTTCTCCAATTGGTGACCGGTCTGTGGTCCGGAGTTTTCGGACCTCGAGGGTGCGATCTGGCAGAGGTTCCAGGATCAAGGCGTGCAGCTGTTGGGACTCAACGGCGCCAACGAACCGCTGGCGGTCATCCAGGCCTTTGCCGCTAGTTTCCAGCTGACGTTCCCGATCCTGCGCGACGCCAATTCGGCGTACAATCAGTACGGCCAGAACGGGTCGGCGTCCCCGTACCCGCTCGACTACGTCATCGACCAGTCGGGCAACGTGGCGTTCTTCGCCACCGAGTACGAGCCCGAGGCCATCGTCGCGGCCATCGACCAACTACTCGGCAACGTTCCGGTAATCGACGTCGACCCACCCGAGGTCGATTTCGGTTCGGTGCCGATCGGCCAGAGCGAGAACCGGCTCGTGACCGTGACCAACTCGGGTCCGGGCGAGCTACTCGTGATCGACATCGTCACTGGCGGCGGTCAGTTCACCGCCAACCTCGACGAGCTGACGGTACCGCCGGGCGGGTCGCGCGCGTTACAGGTGACCTTCACGCCGGCCGAACCCGGTCCCGCGGCCGATCTGTTGCAGCTGAGCAGCAACGATCCGACGGCGCCGCTGCTCGCGATCGCCTTGGCGGGGGTTGGCGCCCAGATCGTAGCGGTCGATGCCGCTGTGCCGTCGGTTCTTTCGCTCGACCTCTATCCCAACCCGCTGAACCCGCGCGCGACGCTTCGGTTCAGCATACCGGCACCGGGCCAGGCGACACTCGTGGTTTACGATCTGAAGGGAAGCGCCGTGCGCCATCTGCTCGCTGCGGTGTACCTGCCGGCTGGTTTGCACACCACGACCTGGGACGGCAACGACGATACCGGCTCGCCGCTGCCGTCGGGCGTCTACTTCGCCCGTCTACGAACCGCCGGTCGCGCGCTGACCGTCAGGGCCACGTTGGTGCGTTAGCCCGCACTATTGATGCGGGCTAGTAAGTGCGCCACGAGTCGGCAGAATCTGGTATAATCCGCCGAGAGTTGTACTCCAGGTATAAACCGGGTGGCACGACCGGTGTCGGCACCCGCTGTCTGCTCGCCTTTGCAGGAGGTCCGCGAACATGAGACATGGTATCGCCATCAGCTTCGTCGCACTGTTGATACTGACTCTGCCGGCGTACACCGTTGCGGAGGTGCCGCTGTTTGCCGGCGGACCGTCGATCAGCGCGCCAGCGTCTTCGCGCGATGTCTTCTACTGCCAAGACCCGGACTTCGTGATGATCTACAACATCTCGTCGGGATTCGACGCCGAGTTCGCCGACGACATCCCGGTGGAGTTCGCGGGCAACACTGTGACCACGGTGACGGTCTGGTTGGGCGAGTGGTACAGCATGGGCGGCCCGCCCTGGACCGATCCGGTCGGTATACGTGTGAACTTCTACAACGAGAGTTGTCCACCCGAGATGGAGCCGGCCCGTACCGTCGAGATTGCTTGGGACGATCTGGACAAGACCCTCGTCTACGAGTCGGTGGGCAGCACGGTCTACGAACTCCGGGTGCCGTTGGACCCGCCGCTGATGCTGGAAGCGGGCATGTCCCTGGGGGCTACGGCGTTGATCGACTGGGGTCAGGAAGAGCCTTTCACCGGTATCGTGGCGACACCCTTTTACGTGAGCTACGGCGCCTGTCCTGCCTATCTGGACGCGTCGTTCTGGGGCTACGACCGGTGGACCGCCATCGATTTCTTCACGCAGATCCCCCAGGATCTCGCTTACTGCCTCGGTAACGGCAGTGTGGCGGTCGAGTCGAAGACCTGGAGCTTGCTGAAGTCGAGCTACCGTTAGTTCCGACTTATTCACGAATGGCCGTTGCACTGGGGGCCGGCAACCACCAAGACCCCCCCGGGGCCCCTGTCCGATCTCGCCGCGCCGGCGGAGTCTCCTTGTTCATCGAGGATGACTATCATGACGGTGAGCGCGGAGTGAATTTTTCGCCAGTCTGCAACAGCTTCAGTTGATTATGTGGCCGTTTCCAGGGTAGAACAAAAGGAGATCC
>JAUVBS010000394.1 GCA_030591105.1 bacterium
GCCGACCGGCATGAAGACCGGTGTCGGTAGTTCGGCGTGCGGAGTCACCAGCCTACCGGTTCGCGCGGACGACGCCGCATCGCGTTGCTCGACGGCAAACGCGAAACGCGGTAACGATGGCGCGGAACTGTGTTCCGGTCTGGTCATCATCGACCACCTCCGGCACCGACGGCGCCGTTACCGTCGTGGTAGCCCGGCGGCAACAGCAGCATCGCATCGCCATAGCTGTAGAACCGCATACCGGCGGACACGGCGTGATTATATGCGGCGCGCCACGCAGCGTCTCCGGCCATCGCTGCAATGAGCATCAACAACGAAGACCCGGGCAGGTGGAAGTTGGTCAGCAAACCATCCACGGCCGTCACCACATCGGGCGGTCGCAGGAACAGGCGCGTCTCTCCCCGCACGTCCCAACCCTGGTGCTGCCGTATCGCCTCCCCGCAAAAAACCGGCTCGGGGTCGCGAGAGTCCGGTCCCCAGTGGATCGCATCCCGACGAGCGCCCGGGAGTCCGAGCCGGGCGACGGTCTCCAGAACGCGCAGCGTGGTTGTGCCAACCGCGAAGATTTTCCCGCTGCGCCGGCGAGCCGCCGCCAGGGCAGCGTCCGTCGCTGCCGGAAAATGAAACTGTTCACGGTGCAGTCGCTGGCACCGATACTGCCCCGCGGTCGGCGGCCGAAAGGTTCCGGGCCCCACGTGCAGGGTAACGTAGGCCAGCGCCACTCCACATTGCTCCAATCGCGTCAGCGTGCGCGTGGAGAAGTGCAGTCCCGCAGTCGGGGCGGCCACCGACCCCGCGGCAGCTTGATCGGTCCGTGCGTAGACAGTCTGGTAGCGCTCGCGATCGTCGCGGCGGCGACGCGCCAGATCGGGTACGTCCGCATCGCGCCGGATGTACGGCGGTAACGGCATCTCTCCCCGCTCTTCGGCGATGGCCCGCAAATCCCCTGCGAGCGGGGCCACCAGGATGAAACCGTCGCCCAGAACCTCGCGTACCACCACGCCCAGTACGGTACGGTTCTGCGGAGCCGGCGCCGCATCATCGGCACCCGGCGCAGGTACGACGCTCAAGATCTCGCCGACGCGCAATCGTCTGGCCGGCCGAGCCATGGCCCGCCAACTCTGCCCGACGGCATTGCGCAAATCGGTCGCCGCGATCGCAGGATCGCCGGTGTCGCTCTGCGGGCGTATGAGCAGCAGTTCGACCCGCCCACCGCTGGCGCGGCGGGTCCACAGACGCGCCGGTAGTACCCGGCTCTCGTTCAGCACCAATAGATCACCCGGCTCTAGTAGCTGCGGCAATTCACGGCAGCTCCGTTCGCCGCGGACGGTGCCATCGCGCTCGACCAGCAGCAGCCGGGCATCACCGCGCCGTTCGGCGGGAAATTGAGCGATCAGTTCGGCAGGTAACTCGTAATGATAGGCTTGAAAATCGGCGGCGCTGATCGCCGCTTGCTCAGAGCAACTCACCTTGTGCGCCCCTGGCCGGATCGCCGGCACCGGCGGCAGTGCGGGTACCGTGAGGCTCGGCAAGGCCGAGGTGTCGGTACGCTCGGGCAGTTGCCTCACGGCCGCGCGGGGTCCGCATGAGCAGCCCGCTCTGGATCAGAAACGGCTCGACGACATCCTCGAGCGTATCGATCTCCTCGCCGAGAGAAACCGAAAGGTTTTGGATCCCGACCGGTCCGCCGGCGAAGTGTTCGATGACCAGCGTCAGATAGCGCCGGTCGAGCGGCTCGAGTCCTACCACATCGACGCCGAGCAATTGCAGCCCGCCGTCGGCCGCGTCACGGTCGATCAACTTGCTGCCAGCGACCTGGGCGTAGTCCCGGACCCGACGCAACAGACGGTTGGCAGTGCGCGGCGTGCCGCGGCTACGCCGCGCGATTTCCGACGCGCCGTCCTCGGTCACGTCGATGCCGAGAATGGCGGCCGACCGGATGACAATCTCCGCCAGTTCTTCGGGCGGATAGAAATCGAGGTGGCAGACAATACCGAAACGGCTGCGCAGCGCCGGGGTGATCAGTCCCGCACGGGTCGTCGCCCCGATCAGAGTGAACGGATCGAGTTGGAGGTTGAAGTGGCGCGCATTGGGCCCCTTGTCGATGACTAGCTCGACGCGCCAGTCTTCCATGGCCGGATAGAGGTGTTCCTCGATGACACGGTTGAGACGGTGGATTTCGTCGATGAAAATCGCGCGCCGATCGGTTTGCTCGCTCAACAACGCGACCAGCTCGGCGCTGTTCTGAAACGCCGGACCGCTGGTCAGACGGACCTCCAGTCCCAATTCCGTCGCGATGATCTGCGCCAGGGTGGTCTTGCCCAATCCCGGCGGCCCGTGCAACAGAACGTGGTCGAGCACCTCCGCTCGCTGGCGGGCGGCGGTGATGAACACCCGCAAGTTCTGCTTGATGCTTTGTTGACCGATGAACTCATCGAGCCGACGCGGGCGTAGGCCGGGTGCGAGCTCATCGTCGAGCTCGGTGCGGTCCGGATCTGTCCAGCGCTCTTCTGGCACGGTGTTTCCTTTCACGGCGGCTGAAACCCGGCTGTCGTTCGCTAATCCGCGCAGGTTGCTTAGCCCGAACTACTCATGAATCATCCGGGCTAGACCCGCTGCAAAGCGGCCTTGACCCAGCGCTCGAGGTCGTCGGCGACGGCGGGATCTTCCTCGCGCGCGAGCACTAGAGCGCGTTCGGCCTGGACCACCATCAACCCCATGGCGCCAAGCACGGCGATCGCCTCGCCGAGAACGCCCGCATCGCC
>JAUVBS010000397.1 GCA_030591105.1 bacterium
CCGAGGGCTGCCTGCCTTATTTTTCCGCTGGAGACGAAACCCATGATCGTTGGAGTTCCCAAGGAGTCCTCGCCGGGCGAGCGCCGGGTAGCCGTCGTACCGGCCGTGATACCGGCCCTGGTCAAGGCTGGTTGTGAATTGCTGGTCGAATCGGGTGCCGGCCTGGCCGCTGGGCACGACGACGACGCCTACGCCGCCAAGCAGGCCCGGATCGTCGACCGTGCCGCACTATTTGCCGAGTCGGACGTGATTCTACAGGTACTCGGGCCGGGCGCGAATCCGACCGGTGCCAGTAGTGACCTTGCCGCCTACCGTGACGGTCAGTTCGTCATCGCCCACCACGACCCGCTGTCCGAACCTGCCCTGGTCCAGGAGTTGGCCGCCCGCGGTGTGATCGGCCTATCCATGGAGATGATGCCGCGCATCACGCGGGCGCAGAGCATGGACTCACTCAGTTCGATGGCGACCATCGCCGGTTACCGCGCCGTGCTGATCGCCGCACTGCAATTGCCGCGCTTGTTTCCCATGCTGATGACCGCCGCGGGCACCTTGAAGGCGGCCAAGGTCTTCATCATCGGGGTCGGCGTTGCGGGTCTGCAGGCCATCGCCACCGCGCGACGCCTCGGCGCAGTCGTCAGCGCTTACGACGTAAGGCCGGCGGTCAAGGAACAGGTCGAGAGCCTCGGCGCCAAGTTCGTCGAATTCGATCTCGAGACCGGTGACGCCGAGGACAAGGGTGGTTATGCCAAGGAGCAGAGCGACGAATTCCTGCAACGGCAACAGGCGGCCATGGCTCGCGTCATTGCCGAGCAGGACGTGGTGATCACGACCGCGGCAATTCCCGGTCGGAAAGCACCAATTCTGGTGACCGAAGCGATGGTGCGCGGTATGGCGCGCGGCTCGGTCATCGTCGATCTGGCGGCCGAACGCGGCGGCAACTGCGAGTTGACCCGGCCGTCGGAGGCCGTCGATGTCGACGGCGTGACCGTCCTCGGGCCGCTGAACCTGCCGTCGGAGCACGCGACGCACGCCAGCCAGATGTACGCCAAGAACATCGTCACCTTCTTGCTTTCGCTGATCAAAGACGGGCAACTGGCTCTGGCGCAAGACGATGAGGTCGTTCAAGGCACCTTGCTGTGCCGGGACGGCGAAGTGGTCCAGCCGCGGATACGCGATCTGCTCGGCCTGCCGCCGATCGCGAGCGATCCCAGTCAGCCGGCCGCGACTGACCAAAAAGAGGGAGCGGACTGATGGAGATGTTCGTCGCAGCGTTGACCGTCTTTATCCTGGCGGTATTTGTCGGCTTCGAAGTGATCACCAAGGTGCCGCCGACCTTGCACACGCCGCTGATGTCCGGTTCGAACGCCATCAGCGGTATCACGGTCATTGGCGCCATTCTGGTTGCGCTCACCGACAACATTGAACTGGCGAAGTGGCTTGGTCTGGCCGCGCTGATCTTCGCTTCGATCAACGCAGTCGGCGGGTTTCTGGTCACCCACCGTATGCTCGATATGTTCAAGCGGAAGTAAGCCGCCCGAAGGGAGAAGAGCGTGAGCGAGTTTGTGATTCCGGCGGCGTACGTCAAGCTGGCCTATCTGCTAGCGGCGATCCTGTTCATCTTGGGACTGAAGGGGCTCGGCCACCCGCGTACCGCGGTACGTGGCAACATGCTGGGCGCTCTGGGCATGGTGATCGCGGTGGCGGTGACGTTGCTCGCCCGGGGGCTGAGCCTGCCTTACATCGCCCTGGGTGTCGGCATTGGTGCCGTGATCGGTGCGACCGCGGCGCTGCGGGTCAAGATGACATCCATGCCCGAGATGGTCGCGGTGTTCAACGGTTTCGGTGGCATCGCCTCGGTCCTCGTCGCCGGCGCGGCGTACTTGACCGCGCTACACAGCGGGACCGAGCCGGGCTTGCAGATGACCATCGCGACGGCCGCCTCCGGTTTGATCGGCGGTGTGACCTTCTCCGGCAGCATGATCGCTTTCTTGAAACTTAGGGAGACCATGCGCGGCAATGTCCATTTCCCCGGTCAGCAACTGCTCAACGCGTTGTTGGGCGCCGGTGCGGTGGCCATGGGTGTCTGGATGGCTCAGGGTGCAGGCATAATGCCGTACTGGATCATCGTTGCGGTAGCGTTTCTGCTCGGGATACTGCTGACCGTCGGCATCGGCGGCGCCGACATGCCGGTGGTGATCGCGCTCTTGAACAGCTACTCCGGTCTGGCAGCGGCGGCGACCGGTTTCGTGCTCAATAACAACGTATTGATCATTGCCGGGTCGCTGGTCGGTGCCTCCGGGGTGATCCTGACCAAGATCATGTGCGTGGCCATGAACCGTAGCTTACCGAACGTCCTGTTCGGCTCGCTCGGCCCGAGCGAAGACGCCCCGAGCGCTGACGAGATCTACGCCGGTAAAATCAAGGCGACCAGTCCCGAAGAGGTGGCGATGCTGCTCGACGGCGTGCAGCGCGTGGTCATGGTACCGGGTTACGGTATGGCGGTGGCTCAGGCCCAGCACACGGTGCGCGATCTGGCCAACATGTTGGAGGATCGCGGTGCGACGGTGGAGTACGCCATCCACCCGGTGGCCGGTCGCATGCCAGGCCACATGAACGTGTTACTGGCCGAGGCCGACGTTCCCTACGACAAGCTCATCGAGATGGACGACATCAATCCGACCCTGGACCAGGTGGATATCTGTTTCGTGATTGGGGCGAACGACGTGGTCAACCCGGTGGCGCGCACCG
>JAUVBS010000221.1 GCA_030591105.1 bacterium
GAGGCCAAAGCCGTCGCCGCGCTGAAGCACCCCAACATTGTCACTATTCATTCCGTCGAAGAGGTCGACGGAGTCCACTTCATCACGATGGAATTGGTGGAGGGGCAGACCCTCACGGAGATTCTTCGAGCGGGCGGTCTTTCCCTGGCACGTTTCCTCGAAATCGCCATCCCGCTCGTCGATGCTGTGAGCTACGCACACGCTCGAGGCATCACTCACCGCGATCTCAAACCGGCCAACATCATGGTGGACCGGGAGCAACGACCGAAGGTCCTGGATTTCGGACTCGCGAAGCTGTGGTTTTCCCCGACGCCGGACGTCGAAGAGACAGTTCTGGCAGCTACCCAGATCACTGAGGCGGGCCACATCCTCGGCACGGCCGCGTACATGTCTCCGGAGCAAGTCACCGGAGCAGATGTCGGCGGCTGGTCGGATATCTTCTCTCTGGGAATCATATTCTATGAGCTCCTATCTGGAGCTCGACCCTTCTGCGGCGAGTATCCCGCCGAAATCATGCACAACATCGTCAACGCGCCAGCTCCACGCTTACCGTCCCTACCGGACGCGCTGGGTGATGTAATCGATCATTGTCTCAGAAAGACTCCCAGCGAGCGCTTCGCCAGTGCGGATGAGCTGCGAGACGCCCTCCAGATGCTGGCGGGAACGTCGGCGACTACAGCGATGGTTGAACCTGTTGTATCGTCGCCCGAAGCCAGAACTGCCTTCGATCGTGGAGATTGGGAGAGTGCTTACCGGGAGTTCCACACGATCGATGGGCAACGAGACCTCTCTCCCGATGAACTGGAAATGCTGGGCACCTGTGCAAGTTGGCTCAATGAGTTTGACGAATGTACTCAGACCTGGGAAAGAGCCTACGCGGGTTACGCGAAAACGGGACGCAACATCGCCGCCGCTCGATTGGCTCTCGAACTGGTCGGTCTATACGTCGTGAAGAACGCAGACACCGTGGCCGGCGGCTGGCAGAAGCGGGCCGAGCGTCTCCTGCAGAACGAACCGGATTGCCTCGAGCGGGGTCTCTTGCTGCGTCGGCAAACAGTCGTGGCACTCGGTAAATGCGATTTCACTCGCGCTTGGGAACTCAACCGACAATGCGCTGAAATAGCCGACCACTTTGGAGACCTCGATCTCCAGACAGTGGCGCTTCACGACCGCGGCCAGATTCTCATCGCCCGCGGTGACGTCGCGGAGGGTATGGGGCTCGTGGACGAAGCCATGACTTCCGCGGTAAGCGGAGAGGTGAACCCGGCCACGCTGGGCAATCTCTACTGCCGGACGATGGTGGTGTGCCGATCGCTGGCCGACTTCAAGAGAGTCCGTGAGTGGAGCGAGGCGGCCTGGCGCTGGTGCGAGACTTACACGGCATCGGGTTATCGGGGAGTGTGTCGTATCCACAGCGCCGAAACGATGCGTCACCTGGGGCTGTGGACAGATGCGGAGCGAGCCGTCCGGAACGCCTGCACGGACTTTGAAAAAAGCGGACTCAACGGCCATGCCGGCGAGGCATTCAATGAATTCGGGGAGCTGTCTCTGCGCAAGGGAGATTACCGGGCGGCGGAAAATGCGTTTCAGCGGGCGCACGAATTCGGCTACGATCCGGTGCCAGGACTACCGCTACTGCGACTCGCCCAGGGCAGAGGCGAAGCAGCGCGGCAAACCATCCAGCGCGCGCTGAGCGAGAGCCCGGAAGACCGCCTGCGCCGGGCGAAACTCCTTACGGCGACCGTCACCATTGCCCTGGCCAACAGCGATCTATCCTTTGCAGAGGTTGCTGCCAACGAACTGAGTGACATATCAAAAGAATTCGACTGTCAATGTTTTCGAGCCCACGCGTTGCTGGGTCAAGGCGCCGTGAAGCTCGAACAAGGCAACAACGAAGACGCCACTCCGGCACTGCGCGAAGCCTGGTCAATTTTCAATGAACTGGGTTTTTCCTACGATGCCGCACGCGCGCGGACCATTTTGGCAACGGCGTATCTTGGCGTGGGGAATGACGAGGACGCGAGACTGCAGCTCACCGCAGCGTGCAAGACGTTCAGTGAACTCGGCGCCGACCCGGATCTGATGATCGCATCCGAATTGATTGATAAATCCAAGTAAATGAAACCGTGTACCGACCCCTAATCCAGGGTTGTATTACACCCCTGGCCACCGCAAAGACCCCCCGGGGGGCCCTGCCATATCCGCCGCGCAATCGCCGCCCCACAGCCTACTTCACAAGCATCAGCTTGACCGACCGCACCTCACCACCCGCACGTAGCCGCGCAAAGTACACCCCGCTGCCGGTCGGTTGACCGGCATCGCTCCGACCGTCCCACACAGCATGGTGCTGGCCGGCGGTCATCTGTTCCGCCAACAGGTGCCGCACCAGCCGACCCGTCACGTCGAACACCGCCAGGTCGACCCGGCCCGCACGCGGGTTGGTGAACTTCACCGTGGTCTGCGGGTTGAACGGGTTGGGGAAGGCCGCGATCTGTGCGGTCAACCGCTCTGGTATCGTGACCGGCGCTGCTCCTGCGGGACGCACCACGCGCATCACGAAGTCGTCGAAGTAGAAACCGTCCTTCTCGACGCTGCCGTCGCTCATCAGCACGAATCGGAACCGTACGTCGCTCTCTTCGAACCACGGGGTCAAATCGACCGTATCGGCGATCCAGTTCGCTTGGGTGCCCTCGTAGACCGGCATGCCGGCCGGCTGCTGGACGCCCTGACCCGAGGCCGGTGCGGTGTGCTGCGTCGCGACCGCTGACCAGTTTGCTCCGCCGTCGGTGGAAACCTCGAGCACGACGGCGTCCCAGTTGTTCTCGATATCCCATTTGGCCCAGAAACTCAGCTCACCCTCCATGGCGTCGGTCAGGTCGCCGCCGAAGGTCATGGTCGTGGGGTTGAACTCGTTGGACTCGTAGTTACCGTCCGGCGAATCGGTGAGCGAGTTCTCCGGGCTGTGGCCCTCCGGCGGCGTGGCCAGGGCCCAACCACCGGTCCAGTTGTCGGTGCCGCTCTCGAAGTCGTCGGCGATGGGGAAGAGTTCCTGCGCCTGGAGCAGCGCGAAGTCCTGCACGGTCGGCGTCGCGCCGATCGTCACGATTTCCGTCGCGGAGACGTAACCGTCAGCCATCGCTTTCAGCTGGTACTCGCCGTAGAAGAGGGTCGTGCTGTAGGCACCGCCCTCAGCCGCCGAGACGGCGATCACCTCGACCGGATTGAGGGTCGGATAGGTACGGATCTCGACCGCCGCATCAAGGGGGTTGTCGCCCAGATCGGTCACCACGCCCGACAGATCGCCCTCGGCCAGCGGCTGCATGACCACATCCAGTACGGTCGGCGTACCCCAGACCGTCGCCACGTCGTAGATTGTCTGCGTGACGTAATCATTGGCCTCGAACACGACATCATAAGTCCCACTGTCGAGCAACTTGTAATAGTCGCCGTGCGCCGGATCGGTGACGACCTGTTTCTCATTACCGACGATGGTGATCGTCGCGGCGAGCGGCTGACCGGAACCGGCGGCGGTCACGACGCCGTTGACCCCGTAGCGCGCCGCCTTGACGTAGTGCATATAGCTCTCACGGTTGTCGTCCCACAGGTCATCCAGCAGCGATTCGGGGGGCCAGCCGTAGTTGTTTAGCTCGAGGGTTACATCGATACAGCCGGTCCGGAAGTACGACCAGTCCTGCAAGCCGCCCTGGATGACATACCACTGGGCTCCGTTGGTGATCCCCCGGTCGAACGCGCCGTTGTACATCGGCAGGTTGTACTGCGAGTACTCGAGGCTCAACTGGATGATCGCGTCGTCGTCCGGCGTCAGTTCGTAGGTGTAATCCCAGGGGTAGTTGACCACCAAAGCCCCGGTGTGGGCGTTGGAGCTGACGACGAAGTGGCGCGCGTCGGCGTGGTTCATGAACTGGATCGTTTCGATCTCCTGGTAATCGTGCATCGGGTCCGGCGCGGGGTAATTGCGATTCAGATCGACGCCGTTGGCGTTGCCGCGGGTGTGGGCCACGTAACCGTCGGGATTGTGTAGCGGCAGAATGTGGATCTCGTAGTTGTCTACCAGATCGGTCACATCTTCGTAACCGAGCTGGCCGTAATTGTCGGTCAGGTACTCGACCAGGTTCAGCAGCATCACCATACCGGGCGGCTCGTCGCCTTGCATGGTGCTCGAAAGCCTCACCTCGGCCTCGGCTTCTGATACGCCGACATTGTCGGAAATGGTGATCGCCCACAGCGCGCGGCCCTGCACCGAACTGCCCCACGAGTAATCCTGAGCGATGGCGGGGTGTTCTATAGCGGCAGTGGCGAGGATCTGGCCGACCTCCGCGTGGGTCGGATAGTAGAAGATCTCGTCGCGCGTCACCGCAGCACCGGCCGCGGCACGCTCGGCCCAGAGGCGCTCGGTCTCGGTGCGCCAGGCCTGCTCGGTGTCGGGTAGCCGCTCCAGCGCGTAGCCGGCAGCCGTCAGAGCGGTGGCTTCGGCCTCGGTCACGCGCGGCTCGAGTACC